>CAZXOR010000032.1:0-7667 GCA_964642395.1 uncultured Methanomassiliicoccales archaeon
CATCGTGGTGATCTCCATGAACGGGTGCTTGGAGCCCTCGATGATGGTGACATCGTTGAGGCTCTTGAGGCTCCAGCGCTCGGCGGTCTTCTCGAGGCCGAACTTCACATCGAGGTCGTTGGGCACCAAGACTATCGCATTGAACATCTTCATGCCCATCCTGTGGGCTGCCATGATCCTGTGGTGTCCGTCCACCAGCAGGTACCCGTTGTGCCTCTCGACCACGATGAGGGGTTCGTTGAGGCCCCTTTTGAGTTCATACTGACGTCCGATGAGCTCGTCCATGTAGACCTCCTTCTGGGTGGGGATGATTTGATCCACCGGAATCTCCTTGTTGATGACCTTCATTCTGACGCCGTTCTGCTGCTCCAGGAAGTTCTTCACGGACATGACTTTCCCGGGACGCGACTTTTCGATTTGGGACCGGACTATGTCGATGTTCGAGATGATTCCCACAATCTTCTTGTTCTCGTCCACCACAGGGAGGTTCCTGAGCCCGTACCTGAACAGGATGCGGGTGGCGTCGTCTATAGACATCGAAGGGATTGCGCACAGCGTGCCCCTCCTCATGACCGATCTAATCTTTGCGTCGGGTTTGTCGATGTGGCGAAGCAGTTCCTTCGCCGTCACAAATCCAAGCAGGTACCCCTTCTCAACGATGGGGAATCCGTGGAAGTTTGAGTTTATGATCTCCTGTCTTACCTGCTCTACCGTCATGTATGGGCTGATCGTGTGGACGTTCCGGATCATGTACTTTCCAACTGTGGCTTCTGGCATCTGACACCGAATAAACCGACACCTTAATAGTGTCTCCGACCAGTCGCTCTGAACCGCCACAACCTGGCTCTATCCTCTTCGAACGCGTAAGGGATGCCTATGCGCTCATGGACGGTAAACTCCGGGACGGTCCTGTCATCCTCCAGCCACAGGAACCCCTTCGGGGACATTGGCGAGCCGTACATGGACAGCTCGAGGCCAATCTCTCTGCCAGCCCTCCCGGGGCCGTCGAATCCCTCCAGGCCTCTTATCAGTACGCCTTCTGCATCCCCCTCCGGGCCGGCGACGACTGTCAGAAGGTTATACATGTGGCAACGGTGCACGTAGGCCAAACCACCCTCGGAGAACATTATTGAGGCCCTGCCTGTGGGGCGGCGGTGGGCGTGGCAGGCGGTGTCATCGACGCCACAGTATGCCTCGGTCTCAGTGACTCTGTATCTACGGACGGTCCCGTCCGGATACCTGCGACAGAGCAACTTCCCGAGGATCAGCGGGGCTAGCTCCTCTGCGCCCCTGGCATAGAATCCCTTGCCGAGGACAACGGCACCGTCACTGTCCCGCATGTCCGCTCTTTGTCCTGGTACGGCGGTCAAATGCTCCGCCCGACCGTGGACCCTGCGTATGCCGTTCATATCGTTGTCGCCGTCGTCGACCGGCACGTCGGCTACCCTCGCATCACGGTACATTAGGGTGTATCTCATCGTTTCCCGTACAAAAAACCGTTGGGACCCTATAAATTATGGCGTCCATGGTAATGATTTAAGCCATGTCTCCGTGATACCCGTCCAGAAGGATAACATGGCAGGACCACTTCTCACAGAGGATTCTATCAAGGAGGAGACCAAACTCCAGGATGTTCTCAGACAGATCAAGCACATCATCATCGTCATGAGCGGAAAGGGGGGCGTAGGCAAGAGCACCGTATCCTCCAACCTGGCGGCAACCCTCTCTATGCAGGGTAACCAGGTGGGCATCATGGACGTGGACATCACCGGGCCCAACATCCCCAAGATGTTCGGAGTCGAGAATGAGCAGCTCCACGTCATGGATGATAAACTCATTCCGGTCACCGTTCCCCCGTCTATGAAGCTGATGTCCATGGCCTTCCTGCTCCCTGACAGGGACTCGCCGGTCATGTGGCGTGGACCCATCAAGATGAGCGCCATCAAGTAGTTCATCGAGGACGTCAACTGGGGTAGCCTGGACTATCTGGTGGTCGACATGCCCCCGGGAACCGGGGACGAGGCCCTGTCCATTGTTCAGCTCATACCCAAGGCCGACGGCATGATCATCGTCACTACTCCCCAGGATGTGGCCCTGCTAGACAGCAAGAAGTCTCTCAGGTTCGGTACCGAGACCCGCATCCCGATTATCGGCATCGTAGAGAACATGAGCGGCTTCGTTTGCCCCCATTGCAGCTAGGTCACCAATATCTTCAAGACCGGCGGAGGATAGGCCGCGGCTAAGGAGCTGAACGTGCAATTCCTGGGCAAGATTCCTATCGAGCCAGGTGTAGTCGAAGCCAGCGATAGCGGTATGCCCGTGGTCTTGAAGTACCCTGAGTCCGCATCTGCTAAGGTTTTCACTAAGATTGTGGACAGGGTGGTCAGGACAGTGAACTGAGATGAGGATAATCGTCCTCTCCGGAGGCAAGTCCTTGGATTCTTACGTAGCCGACGACTTCGGCCACGCCCCCTACTTCCTCCTGGTCGATTCAGAGACCCTAGACTACCACGTGATCGTGAACGAGTTCATAGACTCTGAGGAGGGCGCCGGGTTCGCGGTGGCCAAGACCATCGTGTCCCTCGGCAACGTGGACGCGGTCATAACCGGAGGGATTGGCATACACGGCATTAATATCCTGAAGGACAGCGGCATAGACGTCTCCTACGACGAGGAAGGCACCGTCAAGCAGTGCGTGATCGACTACGTCAGGCGCATCGAAAGACAGAAGAGCTTCGAGAACCGGGGACAGTGAGGATCAGCTGCACAACTCGCACACCGCTTTCCCACCCTTTAGCAGAGCGAGCGCAGCCTCAGACCCCGGTCTTATCGCCCCAGATGATCTTGTGGAGCTGCGGCAGGATTCTTATGTCGAGATGTTCTGAGAGGACTCTCTGGACAAGCCAGTCCATATGTTTCGTTCCTCCCACTGGCCCAAAGATCACGCTGGAGCGGATGTTATGAATTTTTACGAAGTCCGTCGCGTAGTCCAAGTCGGCGTCGTCCTCTATGATGAACTTCAACTGGTCCTTGTCGGAGAGAACGTCCAGGTTGGACGGGAGCATCCTGTCGGTCATGCCTGACGAGGGGCACTTCCAGTCCATGCTTATCTGAACGAGCGAATAGTTAGGTACGCTGGAAAGATCGACGGAGCCGTTGGTCTCCAGAACCACCTGTATCCCCCTAGACGTCAGCCTTCGAATCAGCTCTGGGGTATCCGGCTGCAGCATGGGCTCGCCGCCGGTAAGGCAGACACGGAAGGCGCCGCTCACCCGCCTCATTATCTCGTCCACGGTCATCTCGGTGCCACCATCAAACGAGTAGCTGGTGTCACACCAGCTGCACCTAAGGTTACATCCGACGGCGCGGACGAACACGGTGGGTGCGCCAATGGTTAGGCCCTCCCCCTGGATGGAGTTGAAAATCTCGCAGATCCTCATCGGATATTCTCGCCGTACTCGTACTCAATCTCGTCCACGTAGCCCGCTTCCTTGAACCCTTGAAGCCTGAGGCGGCAGGAATTGCAATGCCCGCAGGCCTTCTCCCCGCCGTTGTAGCAGGACCAGGTCATCTGCAGCGGGGCGCCCAGCGCCTTCCCACGCCTAACGATATCGGCTTTAGTGTCATGAAGTATTGGGGTCACAACCCTAATTGGGTGGCCCTCGACGCCGGCCTTGGTGCCCTTAGTCAGCATTTCCTGGAAGGTCTCGAAGAACGCGGGGGTGCAGTCTGGGTAGCCGGAGAAGTCCACGGCGTTGGCGCCGATGTATATCCTGTCGGCGTCGATAGACTCGCAGAGGCCGGCAGCGATACTCAGAAACACGATGTTCCTGGCTGGGACGTAGGTGACGGGGATCCTGGCGTCCAGCTCCTCCTCCATGTCCATGGGAACGTTGATGTCCCTCCTGGTAAGAGCGGAGCGGAACGAGCTGAGGTCCAGGTCGATGACCACGTGATCTACATCATAGAAGTCGCAGACGTTCTGGGCGGAGGTCAGCTCCCTGGTGTGTCTCTGGCCGTATCTGAAGCTGATAGCGATGATCTCGCATCCGTCGGCGAACGCCTGGGCGAGGGTCGTGGTGGAGTCCAGCCCCCCGGAGAGGAGGACGACTGCCTTCGTCATCAGAGCACCTCCGTGTACCATGCGGTCTGTCCGCGCTCCTCGTCGAGGCCCACCGAGACCGACCCGACGTTCTTGGGGAATTCCACCTCAGCGATTAGCCTAATAGTCATCATCTTGGCCATCTCCTCGGCGGTGGTGCTGGGGATGTCCAGCAGCGTGACGTCCACTCTGGGGAAAACGTACCTCTTGCCATAGGATACGGCCTCCACGGACTCCTCGGTCACGTCCAGTCTGACGTTCTTGGAGAGGGTCGGCAGGAGGGTCTTGTGGTCGAGCTCGGCGATCATCTACTTAAGGGCCCTCTTCAGGACCACGAAATCCACAATCATCCCTTCCTCCCCGATATCACCCTCAAGTCTGAGTCTGACGATGTAGGAATGGCCGTGGAGCCTGGAGCACTTTTCGTGCCTAGGTATAAAGTGGCATGCAGAGAACCTGATGCCCGAATAGCCGCCGTCTATCTCTAGAAACATCCTCATTCCCCCGAAAGTTTCATCGCCAGCGCGATGGAATCCTTGTAATCCGGTTTGGCGCGGGACGTGTCTATGAACACCCTATCCGCGTTGACGACCGGCGCACCCAGGGCCTTGGCACCGCCTACCAGGTGCATGGTCCTAAATATAATGTTGCCTACTACGCCATCGGGGGCTATCACGATGTCCGCCTCCCTCATTGCGTCCTCGATGAGGATCTGCGAGTGGTACGCGTCGTATCCGTCGGCTGTCAAGCGCTTCACGATTACCCTGGCGCTCTCAATAGATCTGTCAACTGCCCTGCACCTACCCACGTCCTCGCACCTGCCGCCGGACATGATCGCGATCCTAGAGCCCATGCCGACTTTCTGGGCCAGATTCACAGACCTGACCGCCAGGTCGTACCTCTGATCCTCAGTCCAGCCCTCGTCGATGCCCACAGGGGACAAAATTATAAGTTTTCCGCCCTGCGGTTCGAGGAACGCGACCCTCTCAAGGGCGATAAGCCCTAGCCCCTTCTTCAGGATCGGCAGGAGCATAGACGAAGACATGTCTCCGCGGACGGCGGCGTCGATGTCCCCGGAAATTAGGTCCGAGACAAGCTCACTGGAGTCGTCGTATATACGGACATCGCGTTCCTCCATGGCCAGGACGCTTCTCTCCACGTTGCCTGCGTCCGTGCCGCGGCCTATGCCCACCTTTGTGTCGGGCAGGTCTCCGCTCAGAAGGGTCTTCGAAGTAAACATCTGAAACGCCCTCATTAGTTAGTGGGATTTACATTTTCGCGTGAACCACCGCGACTATGTCCTCCCCGGACAACTTGGTCTTAGGTCCTGACGGGGCGACTATCCTACTGAACACCATCTACGCGACCAGCCTGTGGCTCTCCGGGATGCCGAAGGTCTCAGCCACCTTCCCATCGATGATTGGGTTGTAGTGCTGAATGTTAGCCTCCAGGCCCATGTCGCGGATGGCGACTCAGGAAGCAAACTGGAGTATGGCGTTATCGTGTTCGGCCCACTAGAGGAACATGTCCTTGTAAGTGGAGAACTTGCTGATGAGTTCCTCGGTTCTGGAGTCAATCTTGTAAAACAGGATGGTGCCCGCGGCCACTAAGAAGCCGTCCAGCTTCGTCTTGGCTCTCCTGAAGGACTCCTCATCACCCACCATGGCGCGGAGGATGTCCTCTATGATGGCTCAGAACGCTCTGTGATCCCTGCCTGAGAGGACGACATTCTCGCCGACTGGGAGTTGGACGGGATCGCTCCGGCCACGGACCTAAGCTTCGCGACGACGTCGTCGACGGGAACGTCACTAACGTCTAGCATGTACTCTGAATGTCTGGTGGTGACAGCATAGGTGTATTCCATACGCTTTCAGACACGTACGCGTATATACAAATTTAGGAGAGTGCTCTGGGTCACCCCCTGATCTGATCGAAAAGGTAGTTGCCCCACTCCCTCTCACCTAGGGCTATC
Source organism: uncultured Methanomassiliicoccales archaeon (assembly GCA_964642395.1). Lineage (GTDB taxonomy): Archaea > Thermoplasmatota > Thermoplasmata > Methanomassiliicoccales > Methanomethylophilaceae > Methanoprimaticola. Next base: position 6,075 of record CAZXOR010000032.1, read on the forward strand.
TCCAGCTCAGGAGGGGTCAGCATTGGCTTCGGGTAGCGGGCCGAGTCGTCCATGGCTATGCGAGGGCACGCAGTGTTGACGAACGCGTCCACCCTGTATGACGTCAGCGACGTAGGGTTGACCTCTTCAATGACCACTTTGAACGCGGACCTGCCATGGTCCATCAGCATGGAAACCATGCGATCGGCCTCCGCGGACCTGTTCTGACCGACCTTGCTGCAGACGATAACCAGGAAGCTCTGCGCATTCCTGGCGGACTGAATCGCCGCGAAGCGCCTGCGGAGTATCCTATCCCTGGTCTCTGACATGTCCCTCACCTAGCCAGTGACCGGGTTAAGGGCCAGGACGGTTTTGCTCATCCCGAAGGCTGCGGCCAGGGGGTGGAAGTCGCCCTCACCTATGAACAGGTAGCCGTCAACCTCCGGGTCGACCGCCTCGGCGGCGGAGCAGTTGCACCCCAGGACCTGCCCAGGATGGGCTATCCTGCGGTCGCCAGTTCCGATGAAGACGGTCTTGCCAGTGCCCTCTAGGATCTCCCTGATCAGGGGGATGAGACCCAGATATTGGACGGTGGCCAAGAGGCCCACCCTCCCCGGCAACGCCACCAGGGCGTCCGTTACCGACGGGTCGATAGTCGCATCGGAGCGGGACTCTATATAGAGGACGTTCGGATCATCCCCCTGGGACGGTATAGGCGAGTGGCCGAAGTGGATGAGCGCGTCCGCCCAGTCGCGGTATTCAAAGAGATCGCATGCGCCGTAGCACGGGCGGCCCATTATGACCGGGACAGCTCCGGTCTCCCTCAGGATGAAATCAGAAAGCTCCGGGGCCTTAAACTTCAGGCCCTCGGGCATCTGGATGGCGACGGAGGCGAAGCTCCTGCCACGTATCCATCGTGATATGGTTTCCAGTTCAAAATCGAACATTTACAGGATGAGTTCTTGCCCTTTCTCGACGTCAATGTAGCAGGGGGAGGGGAATTTCATGGAGGCCCTCCATAGAGCGTCCTTGGCAAAAACTACCTTGTCGGCAGGGATACGGACGGTCAGAATGGCCTGGTCACGCTCGAGCCTGGCGGCGGTCCCGACGGTCTTGCCAAATCCCTGGCGCATTCCGCTGGAGACACGGTCCGCACCTGCGCCGGTGGCGAGCTTGTTCTCCCTGAGAACGACGTGGGGGTAGGCCCTCACGGTCATGTGGTAGTTGGCGACTCCGACCTGCCCGTTCAGGACCTTGTTGGCAGCGATACGGCCGGCCTCAATGGAGGTGTGCCTGATCTGGATACGGTTCTTCACCCTGAGTGTGAGAACGATGGGGAAGTTCTCCCTGAGGTTGCCCATCTCATATTGGGAAACCCTGCTGGCGGGAACTCCGCCCATGTATTCGCGGCGGGTGTACGCCTGACCTTTGATCTGCCTGTACATGGATGCGGGCTTTCTTACCATTTGAACCACCATGGATAGTGAATGCAACCGGAGCACTGGAGCTCCACAACTAACTGCCCATATCAGTCCCCCATATAAGCGTTTCGATGAATGTTCTAACCAAGGACTTCGTGAACAGCAACAGCGAGAGGAAGTCGACAGTACAAAT
>CAZXOR010000033.1:0-7628 GCA_964642395.1 uncultured Methanomassiliicoccales archaeon
GACGCCGGTCTTGAGCTCCTCTTCCGCCATTTCAGATCACCTGGGTTACAAAGAAATCGATTAAATACCCTGCCACGAGGAGCACTCCGAAGTGCCAGTTCATTCGAAAGGCCATGGGCACCAGCATGAAGTTGGCGTGGAGGTCCTCCGGGGCCCTCTTAGCATTCCGGACCAATCTGTAGAGGTCATACAGAGCGACGAAGGCCAGAGCGCATCCTACCGGGACGCATCCGGCAAAAAGCAGGACCAGCAGAATTGGGAAAAACGCGCCATTCATAAGGCAGTACAGCCTAATGCTGCCCTCGTGGCTCAGGTGGCTGCAAAGCGTTCCCACGCCCATCCGCCGGTCCTCCTCATAGTCTCTGGTCTCGTTGCCGGTGAGAACACCCGTGATCATAAACGCGTTGGGCAGGGACAAGAACAGGATCTCCCAGGAGAAAATCTCACCGGTGAGCACGTAGTACGTCCCTAGGGGCATTAGGAGGCCCATCATCAGGAACACCGATGGCTGGCCCAGCCCGTAATACTTGTAGGCGGGGCCTACAGTGTACATGGTCGCCCCGGCCACCCCGAGAATGCCATAGATCATGATACCCCAGCCCACATGCCAGATGAACACCAGGCCGATCAAGCATGTGATACCGATGCAGGCCATGCCCATCAGGAGGACCTGCTTCGGCCTCAGGACTCCGGTGACGAGCTCTGGCGAGCGAATCTCGTTCTCCACCGTGTCAGTTCCTCTGAAGAAGTCCCCGTAGGTGTTCAAGAGGTTGGACGCTGACTGCAGGAGGATGCCCCCGATGAGTACTAGCACGAGAAGGACCCACTCCAGGGCCTAGAAAGGCTGATGGCAGTACGCCACGGCGCCGCCTATTAGCACCGGCACCACTGCGCCGTGGAGCGTCCACGGCCTAAAGACGTTCCACCAGCCGGCCTTGACCGACTTCACTCCAGACATGGGATACCCTAAGGCCACAGCTCTATTAAAGGTTCGAGACGGGGCGCCGGGCCCCATAAAAGGAGGTGCGAATGGAAGGGGTGTTCCGTCCGCACGGGACGGGGCGCATTGCACTGCTATCGGAAGGGCGATCACTGTCCGAACAACGCGAACACCCTGTCAGAGTACCAGAGCATGTCGTCCAGGGGCATCCCCGCGATGAGCAGAGCCTGATCGTACATGATCTCGGCCATTGTTTTGGCCCTGTCGGAGTCCTCTTCCATGGCCTTTTTCAGGGCGGAGTAGGCCGGATGATCGATGTTGACCTCTAACACGCGCTTTGCCTTGATGGACTGGTTGACCTCGCCGGGGATAGAGGCGAAGTACTTCTCCATCTCTAGGGACACGTCCCCGTCGACGCTCAGGCAGACCGCGTGAGTCTTCAGGGTTCTGGAGACCCTCACGTCCGAAACCCTGTCTCCCAAGGCCTCCTTGATGAATGCGAGCACGTCCTTCTCGAACTCCTGTCTCTTGTCCACGGCCTTCTTCTCGTCTTCGGACTCGAGACCGAGGTCACCGCCCGTCACGTTGCAGAACTCCTTCCCGTCGTACTCCCTCAGGGTCCTGGCTACGAACTCATCGGCGTCTTCGTCGAAGCAGAGGACATCGTAGCCCTTCTCCCTGACCTGCTCGGTCTGGGGGACCTGTTTGGCTCTAGCGGCACTCTCGGCCGCGGCGTAATAAATCTTCAGCTGGTCCTCTGGCATTGCGTCTCTGTACTCCCTGAGCGTCACCATGAAGTCCTTCTCGAAAGACTGGAACATGAGCAGGTCCTTTAGCAGGTCCGCTTTCATTCCGTAATCCTCGATCAAGCCGTACTTGAGCTGAGGGCCGAAGTTCTTAAAGAACCCCAGGTAGGTCTCCCTATCATCCTCCATCAGCCTGAGCAGCTCGTTTTTGATCTTCTTCTCCAGATTGGACTTGATGGTCGCCAGCTGCCTGTCGTGCTGGAGCATCTCCCTTGAAATGTTCAAGGACAGGTCCGGGGAGTCGACGATTCCCCTGACGAACCTAAAGCAGTCCGGCAGGACGTCCTTGCACTTGTCCATGATTAAGACCCCGGAAGAGTAGAGCTGCAGCCCGGGCTCGTAGTCCCTGCTATAAAAGTTGTATGGGGCGACCTTGGGGATGAAGAGCATGGCGCGGTAGTTTACTACGCCCTCAGCGTTGACTCTGATGATCGCGATCGGGTCCTTCCAGTCGCGGAACTTCTCCTTGTAGAAGGCTTTACACTCGTCGTCGGACACCTCGTCCTTCCCGCGTTGCCAGATCGGGATCATGCTGTTGACGACCTCGTCCTTTATGGATGTGACCCATTCTTTCTTGGGATTGCCCTCATCGTCCTTTTCGCCGGTGTCGACATAGTCCTCGTGCTTAATCTCCATGTGGATGGGCCAGCGGACGTAGTCGGAGTACTTCTTCACCAACTCCCGAAGGTTGTAGGTGTCCAGGTACTCGCTGTATTTCTCGTTCTCATCGTCCGGCCTGAGGTGCATGATGACGTCGGTACCCCAACCGTCCTTCTCACATTCTTTGATGGTGTAACCATCGGCACCTTCGCTGGTCCACTCCCATGCCTGGTCCTGGTTGTAGGGCCTGGACCGGACGGTGACCCTGTCCGACACGAGGAACGCAGAGTAGAACCCGACCCCGAACTGACCAATGATGTCAATGTCTACGTTCTCCTGCAAGTCCTTCTTGAAGTCGAGGGACCCGCTGTGGGCGATGACACCCAGGTTGGCGTCCATATCCTCCTTGGACATCCCGATCCCGTTGTCAGAGACGGTGACAGTGCCCACATCGGGATCGAAGGATACCCTGATCGCGAAGTCTTCCCTGGCCACGTTGACGTTGTCCGGGTCGGTAATGGACCCGTAGTGGAGCTTGTCTATGGCGTCAGATGCATTGGAGATTATTTCCCTCAGAAAGATCTCTTTGTGGGTGTAGATCGAGTTTATCATGAGGTTGAGGAGCTGTTTGGATTCCGTTTTAAACTGCTTCTTTGCCATCCTATCGACTTCCCTTCGACAGCTCCCGGTTTCCCGGGGGTTGGATAGCAATTAACTGATAGAACTTCTATAAATAATTTGTTTATTAACCTCCGAATCCCCTTAATATATGTTAGCTTTGAAAGCGGTCAATGGACAAATACCCCGAGTACCTCTGGGTTGTGGTCGGCTACGTGGCAGTGCTGATCGCGGCGATCACCGACTTGTTCTCTTCATGGTCCAAACGTTCTGGACTGTGAGGTACAGGGATGTCATCCCCGGGTGAGGAGTGGGGGATCATTACCATCGCCGTAATGCTGTGTCTAGATCAGGCGACGCTGTGTTGTGGGAGGAATGATCCTTGACAGGCACTCCGAGCGCTGGAAAAACCTGAATACCTTCTACATGTGAGGCGAATCAATGGGTCACTCCGGGGAAGTCATAGATAGGGTCCTAGAGGAGATGAGTGATGAAAAAGACGAATGGACCGTCGTCTACGCTCTAGCGACACTGGCGGCGATCCTCGCCATCGGCATGCTGGTGCTCTAGGGTCTTAAGGATTGGAACCTTTGGATTCTTTTTACTTCATCCTGCACAGTGACCATGCGGGCTACTGGAACCTAACCCCATCGACAAAGAACAGGCTGTTCATCGCCGTATTCATCCTGGTCTGCGCGACGATAGTCATCTCGTGTATCGCCGTCATCGGCAACTGGATTGTGGCTACCATCCAGCACCGCACGACTGAAAAGAGGAAAAAGCAGAGCAGCGAGCGCGCTCGCGAAGTGATGACCACCCTCAGCGGGACACGACCAAGAACTGGTCAAAGAAGAACCCGAGGATGAACCTCGGAAGGACCTGCCAGCTCCAAGGATAACGATCAGAAGCTCCTCGCCTTCCAGACGAGTCTGGTGCCCATCCCGCGGCACGCCTCGTGGTTTTTCGGGAACTGCTTCTCTCTCTGGACTCTCTTCTCCTTTACGTCGAACATGGAGTGTTCGTAGCGGTCGTAGTCTCTGTACTGCCATATATTCGGCCACTTACGACTCGACGAGGATCCTGAACATTCATTTCACAAAGACGTCGAAACGTTCGTAGATCGGTCTCTGCGACTCTATGTAACCGCCATTGGCGTTCATGGTATAGATGAACTCCGTGGGGATCAGTCTGGGGCAGAATGTTTGGACCTCCATACTGTAAATGGTGTACGAGAAGTAGAACCTTTCCATGCAGGCCACAAAACTGGCCGCGATGTCGGAGAAGTAGACGGGGCCCCGAACGCGATTCGCGTCTGCGGCCCTAATTCTATCCAGGACCGGGAACAGCCCGTTCCTGATATAGCAGTGGTCCTCGAGGTCGACGCGCTTGCAGGTAAAGCAACTCAGGTACCCGGTAAAGTCCAGGTCGAACAGGTTCACTATCTCCATCTCCGCCCCCTTGAACGCAGAACCCTCCAGGGCGTCCGCGAAGGCTCTGAGCTTGCAGTTCCTGAAACTGGTGCCATTCAGGGACAGGTTGGAGTAGCCGATCGTTTGAGTCCCTCCACGTATAACAGGAGATTCCTGGCGAACCCGCGATCAATCTTCACCTGATCGTACATGATGCGCCCGATGAGCTGGGACCTGTCCCACCCAACGCAGGCCCTGTGGCGGAGTATCCTGTTGCCCAGGAAGTATATGGTCATGACGTCGCCGCTGAACTTGCTCCAAACTCGGCCTTCACCGCCCCGCGAAGATCGGCGACGGTGTTGTTGGTGAGCGATATGAATAGAATCCCGCTGGGGTCGACGCCCTCGTGCACCAGACGCTCGATCTTGCCTACCAGGGTGGTGGTCTTCGCGGTGCCCTCGGTAGCGATGACCAGTTGGATGTCAGCGTATCCATGACGGCGGAAAATTGCTGCGGGTCCAAGGATACTCCCTGACTGTCAAGTTGTTCAGGTATTTATCCGCTCTGTCCCCCCCCCCCCTTCCCCGCTAGTCCTTATGCGGGCCTCATAATTGGAAGTGACCGTGATTCTGGGTTGATACAAATGCGCCAGGATAACGCAGCTCCCTCCGGGCTGTCCGGGTTTAGCCCCTGCGGACGGCGGCCATGACGATCTCGTAGCCATCCCTGTACGGGATTCCTCTCTCACAGCAGACCGCAGCCAGGGACTCGTACTCCGGATAAACCTTCTCCACACCCCCGATGATGCAGACTTTTACGAGCACCTTACCGATAGACGTGTTCACCTCCTCGATGCACTTATCTATGACCGTGCGGTCCATGACGCACCTGCGGATGCCTACGGTGGAAGTCTCCTCGAAGATCACCTGTTCCAGCCTCGACCTGTCTGACTCCATGCAGATGACGTTGAGCTGGTATGCGGGGCGACCCTTCTTCATGTATACCGGCACATAGTGGGCATCCCTAGCACCCTCGCACATGAGTCTCTCGGCTGCGTATCCCATCATCTCGCCGGTGCAGCCGTCAACGTTGCATTCCAGCTTGACCACCGTATCTTCCGGCCCGTCTGGGACAATGAGCATAGCCCTTAGGATGCCAGACCTCTCCGACTCCCTCTTCCCAGCGCCCATGCCGACCCCAGACACTCTGAACGAACGGGGGACTTCAGAATTGCGGACCGCGGCGGCGAATGCAACACCGGTGGGGGTGACGTACTCACCTTTGGATTCCGTTATCCTTATGCCCAGGCCGTTAGCCTCGACGATGTTGGTGACCGCCGGCACCGGGACGGGGAGGACCCCATGCCGACATCTGACGCATCCGGTACCCTCGTAAAGGTCGGAGAAGCACACCCGGGGGACACTAAGGCTGTCCAAGCACACCCCGAGGGCCACCACGTCGACGATGGAGTCCACTGCCCCCACCTCGTGGAAGTGGACCTGCTCCAAAGAGACCCCGTGAGCCTTGGCCTCGGCGGCGCCGATGATCTCGAAGATCCTGCGGGAGACCGCTTTGGCGTTATCGGTCATGTCGGCGCGGCCGATGATGTTCAAAATCTCCGGGAGGCCCCTGTACCCTTGATAATGGTTATGATGATCGTGATTGTCATGATCGTGACCATCACTGCCGTGACAGCCATGGCCGTAGAGGTACTCCATGTCATGGTCGCAGTTGTCTTCGTCCAGGACTACGTTGAAGTCGCAAACATCCATGCCTGATTTGGACACTCTAGTCACCTCGGTCCTGAACCCCTTCAGATCCAGGGACGTCAGCGCCCTGTCCAGGGCCTCCCTGTCTGCACCCAGGTCCAGCATCGCCGCCACGGCCATGTCGCCGCTTATCCCTGAATAGCATTCGAAGTAGAGCATCTCGCCAGCCATGTCGTCACATCTTCTTCAATAGCGAGGCCACCTCGACCAGCTCATTCTTGATCTATATGTGCTATGGGCAGTCGACCTCGCACTTCCCGCAGCCTATGTAGTCAGAGACCCTCCCATGGTCCTTCGAACGATTGAGGTAGTAGAACCTTTGGGGCTGCAGCCCCTTTGTGAGCGCCCTCCTGGCGCTGTTGTAGATATTGAAGTAGTCATAAATCGAGATGTCCATCGGACACCCGGACACACAGTACTTGCATCCGGTGCACGGGACAACCACCGACTCCGATATGAGCCTGACAACCCTCCCTGGGGCTTCGAACTCTTCCCCATCCAAGGGGCGGATGTGGCGGAAAGTGGTTATGTTGTCTTCAAGACGCTCCATAGTGATCATCCCCGATAGGAGGATCTCCACCCATCCAGGCCCATAGTAAATCTGAGCACCCATAATGCCGGGGGGTCGACAATCTTCAGGATCCTCCTTGCTTCCTCCGGAAGGCCCGCCAGGACGCCCCCTTTGACGAGTTCCATCGCAATGACCGGGACCCCCTTCGAGACAGCCTCCTCGTAGCACCTGCGGGACTAGATAACGTCGCTGTCCCAATCGATATAGTTGATCTGCAGCTGCACGAAGTCCATGTTGGGGTTGTTGACCAGCATCCCCACCACGAACCCGGCGTCGTCGTGAAAGGAGAAGCCCGCCCTCTGGGCCAGGTCGGCGTCCCTCATGCGTCTTAGGAAGTTGAAGGGCCCCAAGCGCTTTGCCGCCGGGTGGAACAACCTGCAGACGTCGTAAAGCAGGTAGCTATTGAAGCAGTCCACACAGCAGCACTCCATTTGCTCTTCTAGGAAGCTCTCCTGGACCGACGGGTCGGACTTGTCCATGATAAGCTTCGTCGACATCTTATCAGTCAGCCTGAAGCTCCCGTGAGGATGGTGGGCCGCCAGCTTGCTCCCAATGACCCTTTCGCTGGCGTCGTCGTTGTAGTAGTAGGCAGTGTCGAAGTAGCTCACCCTTGCATCGATGAAGTGACCTACTATCATGCAGACGGCGCCCGTGTTCACGCTGTCGTGGACGCTTCCGTTTTTGAGGGGGAGACGCATCAGTCCGAATCCCAGCTCGACCATAGCACTCCATCTCCCGCATATTATTTAGAGTGAGCTCCAGAAGGTCGGGATCTAGCCCGGCTCAGGAAGGCCCGTGAACCCGCTGTTTTGTTCTTTGGTGGTAGTATGATAATGATTTATCCCTATACATAAGGATCTGTTAATAAATAATCGTTTTTTCCTTTGGAGGATGACGTAGTTCCATTCTCAGTGC
>CAZXOR010000034.1:0-7623 GCA_964642395.1 uncultured Methanomassiliicoccales archaeon
TCCGCATTCCGAAACCAAGCGCTGACTTCCTACAACAATTCTGGCTTGCCTGGTTGGTTTAAATTCCTGAACTCGTCTTTTCAATTCTAAACAATATATAACTGCGATATGACAGCCTATAAACCATCAAATGTTCTATGACTGTCGAGCCAACCATTATGTGGCCACACGAGTTGAGAGTGTCATGACGCTTTACGCTCTCACCGGCACTCCGGGGACCGGCAAGTCCTCCGTCTCGGAGGAGCTCCGTTCTAGAAGATACGACGTGGTTGACGGCAAGCGCTTCATCATCGAGCATGGCCTGATGGGCAATTTGGACAAAGCTAGAAACACCCATGAGGTGGACCTCGACCTCCTGAACGACGCGCTGGAGCCATTCAGAAGGTCGGAGGGCCCTGTGATATTCGACAGCCACCTATCTCACTTCATGGACTCCTATGGCATCATCGTGCTTCGCTGTTCTCCATAGGTCCTCGCCGAACGCCTGGAGGCCCGGGGATACGAGCCGGAGAAGGTGAAGGAGAACGTGCAAGCCGAGCTCCTGGACGTTATCCTTTGCGAGGTCATGGAGTCGGACATACCCGTGTTCGAGATTGATTGCTCCTCGCGCTCCGTGATGGAGGTGGCGGATGCCGTCGAACAAATCGTAAAAGGGTATGGAGTGAATTACCTCCCAGGAAAGACCAATTGGTCATCGGAGATGGACAAATGGTTCTAGACGGACAGAGGGCGAGGGTTGATTTCGCACTAACCCCGGTCGCCAGGAAACTGATCAATGTGAACCCGAACACGATCTCATGGGTCGGGCTCATCCTCTCACTGCTGTGCGGAGTGGTCTTTTATCTCAGTGGTAACGCGGACAGGGAGTGGATGTTCGTCTTGGGTGCCGTCATGGTGATCGTGTCTGGGTACTTTGACGCTCTGGATGGCAAGGTTGCCAAACTCTCTGGGAAGGCCGGCCCCAAGGGGGATTATCTGGACCACGTGTTTGACAGGTACGCTGATGTGTTCATGATCGGTGGCATTGCGTTTTGCGCCTACTGGTGTGACCCGTACCTGGGCATGTTGGCCATCATCGGGACCCTGTTGACGTCATACATGGGCACGCAGGCCCAAGCCATTGGCACGCCTCGTCTGTATGCCGGGCTGCTAGGGAGGGCTGACAGGGTCGTACTCTCCACACTGTTCCCCATAATCCAGTTCATCGGCTGCTCCGTAGGATATCCGAAAATTGTTATCGGAGATTTAAGCATCAGCTGGCTGGAGGTCATGATGCTCTGGCTCGCCGTCATGGGCAACCTCACGGCCATCCAGAGAGCCATAATCACCTGGCGCAACCTGGGCAGGATCGAGCGCGGCGACAGCCCGGGCGAAGACGAGTGAGATCACTCCCTGACGTAACCTATTGGGATCACATGGACTCCGTCCGTGCTGGTGTACACGTAACCGGTGGTGATGACTGCCGCCAGGAACGAGGGTATGTTCTCCGCCTCGGGATTCACCAGGTCCCTCAGTTTTAAGAGATTGGAGGCCACCTTGTCGACCCGACCCTACCAAACCCTCGCCTTTATCGCCCCATTTGCCATTGCTAAGATGGACGGCGGCGTCGCATTCCAGGCTGTTTTTGTCCCTGTAATGGTACATGGTCCCGTCGTTGGCCTGCGCATAGATCCGCAGATCCCTCACGACCATGGATTCTAACAGGAGGCCCATGATCTCCGGCTAGTACAAGAGGTCCTCCGCGGAGGCCCCTAGAAAGTATGTGGCTATCGCGGAGTAGGAGAGGTGCCTTGTGGGCGCCGTCTTCACGGCGGTCCTGGACCTCAGCTTCGGGGTCCAGGCCTCAAGGTCCTCCGTGACATATATGTCGTTCAGGCATCTCAGGTAGTTCCGGAAGGTGTTGATGTGAATCGACGACTCCCCATTCACCCCGTTCTGCTCGTGGATCATGTCGTCTAGTCTCTTTGTGTCTGACATTTGGTCGGCGGTGTTCCTGACTAGAGAGCTAAAGATCCTCTCCATCTTCTGCTGGTCTCGCATCCTTCCATCGGCGGTCAGGATCTCTGACTTGAAGATGGGTTGGCAGCAGTTCTTCACGATTCTGCGGGCGACACTCTCGCTCCTCCCGATAACATTCGGCCATCCGCCGTGGGTGATGATTATTGCGATATCCTTCAGCTCGAAAAGGGATGATCCTGAGCATCTTAATCCCCCGAATAAGTCTCCGAGGCTGACCTCCCCGGTGGAGTCCCCTGATTCGTAGAAGCTCATGGTCCACATCCTCATTCTGGCTATGCGGTTAGTCCCGCTGTGATGTATCTGACTCCGGTCCACGGTAGTGGAACCGGTGAGGATATAGAGTCTGTTGTCGCATTCCCTGTCGGTGCTGTACCTCGCCGCATCCTAAATCTTAGGGGCGATGTGTGAGGCGTCACCGGCCATGCCCACCATCTGAGGGGGCCTACCCCCCGATAATCGTGGCCGCCTGGTCGGCGCTTCTCTTCTTCGCCCTGTAGTAGGACAACGGATGGTTCACCCATTCCTGCTGGCACAGGCTATTCGGGTTTTGGCAAAGACCATTGGTCTTCATGGTCTTGCACTCCGGCGGGGAGTATCCCTCGGTACCGTTAAGCTCGCCGGTGATGTGTTTGATCTGGTACCCGGCGATGGACTCGTTAAAATCTGGGGACTCGGAGAACACCCTGATTATCCCGTCGTAGTCCAGTCCCAAAGCGTGAAGGAAGGTCACCAGCGCGAACCTAGCGCTATGCGGCAAGTTCAGGCCCTGCCTAGACATGTCCAAAATGCGAACGAGGCACGGAGGCAGAAACTCGTTCCTCATGCCTTCGCTGCCGGTGAGGCTGTAATTGGCTTTAGTCTCCTCCAGGACCATGGAAACCTCATTCACCGCCTCCTGGAGACACCCCTTGTACTCATCAGAGGCGATCAACGGGAGCTCGGACTCGATTTTGTCCTGAAGGGCGTTCTGCATCAGGCGGCTAAATTTTTCCTGGAGAAGGTGCACCATGCCGGCATGAATGTCGCAGTTGATGAGCTTCCAGTCAATACTCTTCATTCTGTTGGCCAGACGAAGGTAATCCGGGAACCCCATGCGAATGATGCCGTCGGCGTCCACAGCGGACGCAACCCCGAGCTCCTCCGACACGGCTACGACGGTGGCGTGGTTCTCTACGCTCATGATCTTGTTCATCCTGACAGCCTCAGCTAGGGCGTATCTCTTGGTAAGGAAGCGGTCGCCCACCAGGGAGACTATAATTCTCGCGTATGGATACGACATGACCTCGATCAACCTGTCGTAGTCATTCATTAGCGGAGTGTAGGAAACCTCTGACTTGGCCAGTGCGTCTAGGATCCTCTCCACACCGCGCCTCCGGGCGGGCTCGAAGGACGGCGACGTGATGAGGGCGTCTAGATCCGCGTTGTTATCCTCCGCGAATTCCACAGACTCTCTCAGAAATGGGAACTTCGCTGCGCGTCCGGTGTCCATGCTTAACTATATACTTCGGGCATTCAAAAGCAAGACTATAGGGTCACTACATTATATGCGTCCCGCATCGCATAATCCCAGCGGGCAACCAAAATATACGTGCTTGGCATGCCAATGACAGAGGTTCGAAAATGTCCATTTTCAAGAAGAGGGAGAACAAGGTCTGTGTGCTCTTCGTGGATGCCAGGAACGACTTCGCGTCCCAGATGGCCGAGCACTTTACCATAAAAATATACGGCGACAGGTATGAGGCGTACAGTGCCGGTCCGGAGCCCGACATCGTCGACTGCGAGCTCATCTCTGCCATGTATCAGAACGGGGAGGACATGAGGCGCCAGGTCTCCAAAAACTTCGAAAACGAGGACTACCTGCCCAAAGACAGGGCCTACGACTACATTATCTATACCGAGAAGGAGGTCTTCGATCGCCTCTCCGGGCAGAACCCTGAGTGGAGGGGGAAGCAGATCTTCGCCCCCATGAGGTCCAGGTTGGACTATGCTGCCACGGACGACCTAGAGCTCTACCAGGAGTACGTGCGCTCCATGGAGAAGGTCAGGGAGTGGGTCAGGGAGAACATGACCGACCCTAAGAAGTTAGCCTCGATGGTTTCCGCATGATCCCGATAATCATCTATGACAAGTGCCAGTGCAATCCAAAGAAGTGCACCGCTAAGCGGATACTTAAGTTTAGGCTAGGGATGGAGGCGAAGACACTGGGCGCGATTCCGACGGACTCGATCGTGTTGTCGCCGTTCTCAAATATGGCACTGTCCCCGACGGATATCAGGCACGCCCGCAAGGGACTGGTGGTTATGGACCTAACTTGGACCAACATAGACGAGTTTCCCCGTCTAAAAAGGGTGGAGGAGAGGGCACTTCCTTATCTTCTGGCGTCGAACCCAGTTAACTGGGGCCGCCCCATGGAACTAAACAGTGCCGAGGCCGTCATAGCGGCACTGATAATTCTGGGAGAGATGGAGCAGGCCAGGACTTTCATGGGCCTCTTCAACTGGGCCCCGGAGTTCATAAGGCTCAACGGCGCGATGCTTGATGATTACTCCAAAGCTAAGGATAGCTCTGAGGTCGTCCGGATCCAGGGAGAGTACATCGAGGCTGTGATCGGTGATTATAGGAACGAGGCCCCGAATTCCGAGTGATCATCTTCGGTTGTAAATCTTTGAATTCTTTTCTGTCTGAATTTGTTACTTGTATTCAGTAACGTGCACACGCATACACGCGAGCACGTTACTGAATACAAGTAACAAATTCAGGTTCAATACCTTCATCCTCATTAGGTGCCTGGCCTTGATGGCTTAACTTTCTACGGCCCGTTAGATTGTATCGTTTATGGTCTCGACGATGAGATTCACGGCATGGAACTCGTTATAGACGATCCTAGCGTTGGGAAAGTTACGGCGCACCCCGAGGGGTACGCTTCTCCGAGGTTGCAGTTGATGAACCCGGTGTTATCCCTTTTCCCGTGTGCGCCTCCAGTCACACGATGAGACAATCCACCATCTTTGAGCTCTTCCCCTCGCAGATGAATATGATCAATCTGTCCTGGTCGCAGACCACAGTGACGTAGTTGTGGCCCTTCTTGGACAAGGTTTCGTCGATGTAGAGGAGCTCCATACTGGACACATCTATTCTGTCCAGGGCCTGGTGATTCTGTACAAGATGATGTTTCAAGCCACGCACAGCCTGATCCTACATAGCTCAGCGATTCTGTTTACAGAGTCGCTGAGCAGCGTGAAGAACTCCCTCTCTAGTATCTTCATATACGATACACGTGACTTGGCCTGTGGGACGAGTATCGGCGGATACCCGTCATAGGTCTCACACCTGAGCTTTGGGACACGGGTCTCTATGACGATGACCCTCATTTAGCACCTGGTGTGCGAATAACTTCCTCTCGTACTGGTGCACCCTGCAGAGTGCCCCGCACGCGGGGCACTCGTACATCCGGCGTTCAACATCTACGATCAGATATAGCCGTGACCGGACGGTCATGACGGTTATCCGGAGCATAGTTGCTCATTCTCAGGCCTATGTAGAACCATTAACTCTCGATCCCGGTGAAAATGTTGACAAGTCCATTCGAATCCTCGCCGAAGTACGTCTGAGTCTCTATGCTAGTGTTATCTACCCTGGTACGATTGTACGACATGTGGCATACCTTCTGAAAGTTCACATCTCTGGTGATGCTGCGCTTTCTCAAAACTTTGTCATTCCTCGGGCATTAGACGAACACCTTGTATGTCGCAGGATTCACATGCCATAAATCAATCCAACTCAATTCCTGATTATTCAAGTTTCAACCCTGAATCATATAGAGAGACGGGCGCATCGCGCTTGCGACTCAACCATTTTTATATGGTGATTCGTTCCACAACCTCATTGCCACTGTGGCTCAGCGGTAGAGCGGCGGTTTCGTAAACCGTAGGCCGGGGGTTCGATCCCCTCCAGTGGCTCCATGATTTTCTACCACCACCGTTTAGATGAGGCTGTGTCATGGGTGTCGGGAGTCAATAAGAGATTGTGTCGGGCGAGAGCGTCCTATCTGATGAAGGATCCAGGGGATCCTCGGGCGGAAAAACACTTATTGGTGGTCAGCAGTCAGGACTTTCGTTGTCATCCTTCTTTATGTAGGTGTTGACGATCTTGATGACGCAGACGTAGCCGCACATGGAGCATTCCTCGCTCTCCTCGATGCATCCCTGCACCTGTACCTACAGGCCTTTTCTTCATCGATGCAGGTAGCGAACACGGTCTCCCAGTCGAGGATCTTCCTGGCTTTGGCCATCTTGTGTTCTTCTTCCTGTCGATGCCCCTACAAAGGTCGCCCACATGGGCGGTGATCTTTGATGTGATGACCCCTTCCTTCACATTGTCGACGTTGGGCAGCGAGAGGTGTTTTGCAGGAGTGAGGTAGCAGAGGAAGTCAGCGCCGTTCTGTGTGACAATGACACTGTCTATGTCCCCGACGATGTGGTCATAGCCTGGCGTGATGTCAGTGACCAGCGGTTCGAAGACGTAAAAGGACGCGTTGTCGCACATGCGCTTCCGATCTGCATGTTCATAAGTACCTGGTCCAGCGGCACGTGCTCCGGGCCCTCGACTATGTTCTGGACACCAACATCCTTGGCCCTTCTAACTAAATGGCCTAGGATCATGAGCTCAGAGATCTGCGCTTGGTCGGAGGCGTTATCGATGCAGCCCGAAGCTGCCCCTAAGGACAGCGTAAATTTGTATTTCCTAGCCATCTCCAAGAGGCAGTCGAAGTTCCTGTACAGGGGTTCTCTTCATTGTTGTGGAGGATTCAGACGATCAGGAACAAACCGCTCTTGGAGACCACGTCGGTGATCCTCTAACACTTCTCCGGCCAGCGGACATTCTCTTGGTGATTCCGCAGTAGATGGTCATGAAGTCCATCCCGTCCCTGGTGTGTTTTTCGATGCCGTTAAAGATGTTGTCTTTGGTCATCTCGACCACGGCGTTCCTCCTGGCGGCGGTGAGTCCCGTCTGGTAGATCAGGACAGAGCCCATCATGACGGAGTATACCTTGAGCAGCCTGGCCCTGATGGCGTTAATGTCCTCACCCGTGCTAAGATTTATGATGGCGTCAGCGCCGTACCTCATGGCGACCCTTAGCTTCTACAGCTCCATGTCCAGGTCCACGATGTCCCTGGGCGTATCCAGGTTCACATTGATCTTCACCGAAAGTTCCTCGCCGATCGTGACAAGATCGGAGTCGTGAACCGGTTACAGGGGGTGTAGACGCAGCTCGAAGCTATACCATTGCGGATGAACTCTGGGCTGACCTCTCCTTCTCGGCTATCTTTTTCATCATTGGGATATTTCATCACTGCGGGCCGTCTCCATTATCGTGCTCATAGGGGATCGCTTCTGTATCTCCCCTAATGTTAAGTTAGTTTGGTGGCTGTTCTAACTGCATAGTTCACGAATACTGACAACTCCGAGTTCACGTGCGAACTCGGAGTTGTCGGCTGGACAAACTTGTAATTATAAACGGACTCCACCACAGTGTGGTGACAAAATGGATCAAAATATGGTTAGCGCCAAGAATCGTAGAGGAAATGTTTGCGGTAGGACAGA
>CAZXOR010000035.1:0-1081 GCA_964642395.1 uncultured Methanomassiliicoccales archaeon
ACGCTCTACCTACTGAGCTACAGCGGCTTATTATACGACTGCGAATGAAGGACCTATATAAAAAAATTTTGTATCATCCTCTAATCGCACAGCCCTCTATATAATTCAGAATCGAAATTTGAATAACTAGGAATTGAGTTGAATTTATGGCATGTGACCTGTAATATACAAGGCGTTCGTCCAATGCCCTAGAAGTGACAAAGTTTTGAGAAAGCGCGGTATCCAAAGATATGAATTTTAGGAGGTGTGCCGCATCTGGTACAATCGTACCAGGGAAGATAACACTATCACAGACATTCAGACGTACTTCGACGAGGATTCCGATGGACTCGTTAACATCCTCACTGGGATCGAGAGTCCGTGGTTCTACACGGGTCTGAGGATAGGCGACTATACCTCGGGGAACTATCATGACCGTCCGGTTACAATTATATCTGATTGTGGATGTTGAACATTGGATGTACGAGTGTCCCGCATGTGGGGTACTCTGTAAGGTGCATCAGTACAAGAGGAAATTACTCGCACATCGGGTGCTAAATGAGGGTCACCGTCATAGAGGCTCGCATTTAAAGCTCAAGTGTGATAGCTAGGACGGGTATCCACAGATACCCGCCCAATAGGTTAGGTCACGCGTGTTGTACACGAAAATGCTGGAGAGGGAATTCTTTACGCTGCTCGGCAACTCCGTGAACAAGACCGCTGAGCTGTATTGGATCAGATCGTGCGTGACTTGGGACATCATCATGTACAGGGTAAACCAGGCCTTGTGCAAGATGGATCTGTCTGGTATAGAGTTCCTCTATATCAAATGAGTCCTTGTTCAAGAATGGCCATAACTACGTTACCGTGATTTGCGACCAGGATAAGTTAATCATATTCATCTGCGAGAGGAAGAGCTCGGAGACAGTGGACCGTCTCGCCATGTGGCTGGAGGAGCAAAACGAGAAAAGGGAGAATATCGGGTTCGTCAGCTGCGACCTCAGAGAGGCGTACCCCTCACCGCCCGCCGCCCCCCACGCCCGCCCCACGCCTCCAACGCCGAGGGTCAATTTTCCAAGGACAACCCCTCTACCCCGTAAGG
>CAZXOR010000035.1:1091-7537 GCA_964642395.1 uncultured Methanomassiliicoccales archaeon
GGGTGGGGGAGAAAAACAGAAAAAGGAGAATAACGGGGTTCTTCAGCGCCCCCCCGCGCCCGGCCCCCCCCCCCCCCCCCCCGAGGTACGCCGGAACTTCCCCAATGCCAGGATCGTCTACGACGAGTTCCATGTGTGAAGTTCATCGTTGAGATGATAGAGAATATAGCCAGACGGGCCGTGAAGAACCAGGCCATCAAGGTCATGCACCTGATAAGGATGAACGCGTCAAAGTTCTCTAGGGGGCAGTTGCGGACGCTAGAACGTTTCATTGAGAACCACCATGAGCTGGCTGATGACTACCGCCTCAAACATTTATAGGCAGTACGACAAGAAATCGGCATCAAAGGTCCTTTAGTACCACGACGCCCAGATGCCCGGTACTCAAACACTGAGGATTATTTGAGAGTGTATACTCACGCTGAGGGGGGATCCTCGTGTGGTACGACGAAAACATCAATAACGGCTTCGCCAAAACCGTCAACAACATACAGATTACCCATAGGATAGCCAATGGGTTCAGGAACATCGACTACTTCATCATTATAATCTACCTCTACAACGGCAAGCTAGAAATCTTCTTCAACTGAAGTAGTAGCTATCCTAATTATCAAACAAGCATTTGGATATGAAATACTCTACATCCCGAAACTGAGCGCCTCCTTCCTACGACGATTCTAGTTTGCCTGGTTTGGTCTAAATTCCTGAACTCACCTTTTTAGCCCTAAATCATATAGAGCCTTTAAATTCATTTTTCAACTGGCTAAACGTTAAATAACGAACCGACAATTCGCGGACGATGAAGGTCTACAGTACTCACTTCATTCTCAAAGGCAAATCGGACTACAAGGACCTGGCTCCGGTTTTCCCCGACATCCTGAAAATGTTCTTGGAGGAAATTGGGCAGACGCCCGAGGAAGAGGAGATTATGCAGATGCTGATAGAGCTCAACACGATGGACCTCGAGCGTAACAGGAAGCCCGAGGGCTACAACCGCAAAGGAAAGGTCCGCCTAGTGTTTCCCATGGACAGGAAGGAGTTCTACATCAAGACCTACACCAAGGGCACGGACCTGTCCCACATTGCCGACAACATCAGCAACATGCTGACTGCAGCCGGGATCAGCTTCACGGTGAAACCGAATGACAACGTCGATTTTGACTGAGCCGCCCCCTCGATTCAGGATACGACGATTAGACAGCTAATGTTCCTTCCGAATGAGTGAGAAGAAGAAAGGTAAAACTATGGGTCGCTCCATCTTGTTTCTCACTTAATAAGCGCCTTCCAGCAGTTCCGGATAAGCTGGCTCTCCTGCTTTATGACCTTGTCTCTGAGCATGATTTGCTCAGTGGCCTTCGAGATCTGTACGTCCGTGGACCTGGGGGAGGTACCGCCGTAGGAATTCCTGCGCTCCACACACTTGACCACTGGGATGATGTCGAACACGTCCTCCTCAATTCTGTCCGAGAAAGTCCTGAGTTCTTCTAGGGACATGTCTTCTAGATTCTTACCGGACTCTATGCTGTGCCTGACGGCCGCGCCGACGATGGTGTGTGCCTCCCTGAACGGAATGCTCTTGGTGACCAGGTAGTCCGCCAGGTCGGTGGCGTTGATCTGTCCCCTGCTGGTGACCTCCAGCATCCTCTCCCTATCGAAAACGGAGGTGGAAACGACCTTGGACATTATCTTCGCGCTGGCGATAATAGTGGACATGGACTCCATGACGGGCCGCTTGTCCTCCTGGAGGTCGCGGTTGTATGTCAACGGGAGGCCTTTGGTCATGGTGATCATGGTCATGAGAGCACCGACTACCGCGCCGGTCTGCCCGCGGACGAGCTCCGCTATGTCCGGGTTCTTTTTCTGTGGCATAATGGACGAGCCTGTGGTATACCTGTCGTCCATCTTCACGAAGCCGAACTCCTGCGACGACCACAGGATTAGCTCTTCGCACAACCCCGAGAGGTGCACAGCTGTCTGGGTGGCACAGTACGCCAGCTCGGTGACGAAGTCCCTGTCGCTCACCGAGTCCATGGAATTCTCGGTGGGCTCCCTGAACCCGAGGGCCTCGGAGGTCATCCCCCTGTCGATCGGGTAGGTGGTCCCTGCAAGGGCCGCGCTGCCCAAGGGGCACTTGTCCATCCTCCTGAACGCGTCCAGGAATCTATCCGCATCGCGGGAGAACTTGAAGGCGTGGGCCAGCATATGCTGGGCCAGCGTCACAGGCTGGGCGTGCTGCATGTGGGTGAACCCGGGCATGACCGTGTCACTGTTATCCTTGGCGACATTCACCAGGGCCATCATCAGGCCGTTCACGGTCTCGGCGGCATCCAGGGCCTTGTCCCTTAAGTACATCTTGAAGTCAGTGGCCACCTGGTCGTTTCTGCTCCTGCCGGTGTGGAGCTTTCCTCCGACAGGTCCGATGGCCTCGGTGAGACTGAATTCGATGCAAGTATGTACATCCTCGAGGGAGTAATCGAATTCGAACGTCCCGTCTCTCACCTTTGTCAGGATGTTCTTGAGGCCAGTGATGATCAGGTCCGCGTCCTCCTCGGGGATGACCTTGCACTTTCTTAGCATCCTCACATGAGCGAGAGACCCCATGACGTCGTAGAACGCCATACGAGAGTCTACATCCAGGGAGGATGTGAAGGCCAGGGCGGAGTCGTCCATCCTGGCCGAGAACCTTCCTGACCACAGGGCCTGCTGCAAGTGGATCACTTCTTGGCAGTGTGGCTCTTAGCTGCGGTTCTTCCGGGGAGGCCCCAGACGTAGATGAAGCCGGTGGCGGAGTTGTGGTCGAAGACGTCGCCCTCCGCGTAAGTGCTCAGCCCCACGTCGTACATGGAGTAGGGAGACTTCCTGCCGACCACGGTGGCGCTCCCCTTGTACAGCTTCACGCGAACAGTGCCGGTAACGAATTCCTGGGTCTTATCGACAAATGCTTGGATGGGCTCCATCAGATCGCCGAACCAGAGCCCATCGTAGCACAGCTGGCAGAACTTCTGCTCGATACCGCGTTTGAACTCGATGGTGTCCCTGGACAGGGTCATGGCCTCCAGGGCCTGGTGGGCCTTGATCAGGGTGACGGCGGCGGGACACTCGTAGGTCTCGCGACTCTTGATGCCCATGAGGCGATCTTCGACGTGGTCGATCCTCCCAACGCTGTGGGCACCGGCGATCCTGTCCAGCTTTTCAATGAGCTTTACTCCGTCCATCTTTCTACCGTTGAGGGCCACGGGGATCCCCTGCTCGAACTTGATCTCCACGTACTCGGGTACGTCGGAAGCCTTCTCGGGGTCCACGGTGTTTTTCCATACGTCCGCGGGGGGTTCGGCCCAGGGGTCCTCGAGGATGCCGCACTCGCAGCTGCTACCCCAAAGATTTTCGTCTCTGGAGTAGGGATTTTCTTTCTTGACGATAATCTCGATGCCGTTCTCCTTAGCATACTCGATCTCAGCCTCCCTGGTGGTGACCCACTCGCGCATAGGGGCGATGATCTTAAGGTCGGGGTCCTGGGAGACGATGCCGACGTCGAACCTGACCTGGTCGTTGCCTTTCGCAGTGCATCCGTGGGCGATGTACTTGGCGCCCTCAGCTTTGGCCACCTCTACCAGCTTCTTGGTGATGAGGGGTCTGGCGATGGCGGTACTCAGGGGGTAGACGTTCTGGTACAGGGCGTTGGCCTTTAAAGAGGGCCAGACGTAGTCAGTGACAAACTCGTCGGTTACGTCGATGTAGTCGACTTTGATGGCGCCGTTCCTGAGAGCGCGGGCGAAGATGTCGTCTTTATTGGGGGGATGTCCGACGTTGATCGTGATCGCTATGACGTCCAGGTCGTAATTCTCCTGGAGCCAGTGTATGGCCACGGATGTGTCTAAGCCACCTGAGTAAGCGAGGACGACCTTATCCCTAGTGGCTTTCTTCTCTGCATTCTTGGATTTGGGTTTGCAGGATGCCATTATGATCGGTGCCTGAATTCACTTATCATTTATATCTAAAGTGGCGACGACCCCGGAGGCGCGGGAGAAGGATTCTATATAGTTGAAGGTTGAAAAGGCGAGTTCAGGAATTTAAGGATTGATAAAAAATAATATGTGAAATAATGCATACATACTCTCCATGACAATAACCCACAGGGAAGTGGTATTGGACGAGTCCGACAAGACGATGATTGGCAAGATGATGCCGTTGCTGAACGAGTGTCAGCGTAAAGCGTTACTCGGTCTGTACTACGAGAAACTGGGATACGGGAGCGCCACCCAAATATCCGATCTCACGGGCATGAGCCTCACGACGCTCATCGCGTGAAGCGTTAGGTCGCAAAACTCGATAACTACCTGTACGCCCGCCCATAGGCGGGCGAGTCGGGCCGTATCTATATTTACGACGTCGGTTGCAATAAAGGCTTCGTCAACGTCAGGATGAGTATTGACACCGGCCAGTTCGTCGTGAAGAGTATATCCTCATGGTGGTTCCTGATAAGGCAGTATGCCTATCCGGACACGAAGAAGGTCATGATCATCACTGACAGAGGCGGGAGCAAAGACCCCCTCCTGCAGCTGTGGAAGTAGGAACTCCAGAAGTTGACCGATTCACCGGCCTCACGTTCCACGTGAGGCCCTATTCGCCCGGGACGTCGAAGTGGAACAATATCGAGCACGGTATGTTCTCGTTCATCAAAATGAACTGGAAGGAGCAACCGCTGTCTTCTTATGAAATCATTGTGAACTTCATCGGCTCAACGACGAATAAATCGAAAATGAGGTTCAAGTGTGTTCTGGACACGTGGGAATACAAGCCCGGAATCACTGTCAGTGACAAGAACTTCGCCACAATCAATATCAAAGAGACGAATGGCACGGTGATTGGAACTATACCATCGCTTCACACTCATATCGTATTTTATTTTTTATCTTCCTCCAAGATGAGTGTGGGCTACGTCTTCCCTTTGAACCTGATCGACTACAGGGAGAGCATCGAGAGAGCCATGCGTGAAAAAATCACAGGCTGCGAGGGATACTTCGCTCTCGCTTGCAGCAAGGTCATACTGTTGGAAAAATGCTTTAGACGTACCGCTCGAAGAACAGGATAGAAGACGTTTTCATGGACCTTAAGCACTAGATCGACATCCGGCCGTTCAGATACAGGAACGAGAACTTTCTTAGGAGGCGCGTACTGATCGCGTATCTTGTGCTGACCATTGTGTACCTATCGAAACCAGTTGAGCACCATGACAGCAGATACATTCGCGAATAGCTCTGTTCGTTCTCATTTACGATGAAGATTTCCAAGGGGAGGGCGGTGAGGCGCGTTTATAGCAATTTTAACGACACGATCATAGCTATTATGACGGGGTTCGAGCGCATTCCTGGCGCTTTCGGGGCAGTTAAACAATATACGAAGGCTGGGACCTTTGGTCCCGACCTACCGCAACGCCGCAAGTAAGAACCGAGGCCCTCCCTCGAAAAACACGAATAATCAACTGATGCTAGCATTTGCGCTCGTGTGCACGCGTGCATACGTATATGTGTATAGGTTTACTGATAAACTTAAAGTATAGGTATCAACTAATAAACTCAGGTTTAAGGTTCGCGATAGCTGATGCTATGTGAACATTCTTCAAAAAACTATTAAATTACTACCCGTGCGGGTCGATTTTAAGGAGTAAGTTTTGGAACAGATGGAGCCGCCTGAGGGATTTGAACCCCCGGTCTGCTGATTACAAGTCAGCCGCTATACCCCTAAGCTAAGGCGGCACCAGACAGTCTTATTCTCATCTCATTTATATCGGTTTTCTCGCGTGTTTAACTGCACTGTTCATGAACACCGACAACACTAAGTTCTCCGCGAACTCGGTGTTGTCAGCTGGGCAAAACAGTAATTATAAGCGGAATCTATTTATAGTGTGATGACAAAACGAATTGGAATCTGGTTAGTACTAAAGGTATAATAAAAATTAATATCGAAATAATGCAAACACATCCCTATGACAATAACTCACAGGGGAGTGGAGTTGGACGAGTCCAACAAGACAATGATTGACAAAATGATGCTGAAGCAGATGGCCTTCACTCTCTAGTAAAATAAAAAGCACACCGAATGTAGTGATCCGGGTCCCGACAGGGACCCGCAATTCAGACATATCGCATCAAAGTCGGCCCGCTTCATTGGGAATGGCTTTCTGGTCGTCTTTGGAACGCGAAGAAGGAAGAGATCAGGAACTTTAAGAACAACAGTGCCGAGTACCGCCTGAAATATGCTGAATCGCCGTTCCTGTAGTTCCCGACCGATCCCTTCTTTGCGTCCACCAATACAACTGGGTATCTAAACATCATGAACAGAGCAGACTGCTGGGATATGTACCTAAACTACCTATCTCTGTCCGGGCCGAAGTCCCCCGATTTGACATACTTCTTGTTCTTCTGGAGGCTGTATCCTTCGTCGTC
>CAZXOR010000036.1:0-7530 GCA_964642395.1 uncultured Methanomassiliicoccales archaeon
GTTATTGTTGAAGGACATGGAATCGAGTAAGAGACTGGCGGTTAATCCGCCAGTCTTTTACTCGATTATTTCGCGGTATCACCGCTTACAGTCATTGTCGATGACTATTCTCCACCTTGAACAGTCGTCTATTTGTACTGTCGACTTCCTCTCGCTGTTGATGTTCATGGGTTTGTAGTTAAAATATTAGCACAAAACTTTATCAAAGATTAGAAGATACCACCCTTATGAAAGAAGTGCTCACGCCTTCATCCGTAGCCATCATCGGAGCATCAAACGACGAGACAAAGCTCGGCGGTATGCTCCTCAAGAATATGATTGACGCCGGCTTCAATGGCAAACTCTACCCCATCAACCCCAAGGGAGGGAAGATCCAGGGCCTGAAGGCCTATCCTAGTGTCACCGATGTGGGTGAACCTATCGATCTAGCCGTCGTGGCTGTCAAGAACAACCTGGTAGCGGGCGAGATGCCCAAGTTCAAACAAGCAGGCATTAAGTACGCCACCATCCTCACGGCCGGATTTAAAGAAGACTCCCCCGAAGGGGCGGAGCTCGAGAAAGAGCTCGTGATGTCCGCCAAGGAGAACGGCGTCAGGATCCTGGGGCCCAATTGCTTCGGGCTTATGAACCCCGGGCACGGTATTAACGCTACGTTTGCTCATCTTTTGCCTCCCGCGGGAAACATTTCTATCTTCTCCCAATCAGGGGCCGTCGGCTCCTCCATCATTGACTGGGCTTACAACAACGGCATGGGAATGGCCAATTTTGTCACCTTCGGGAACAAAGCTGACATCGATGAGGCCGACCTGATCCCCGCCATCTCTGCGGACTCCAACACCAAGGTCCTCGGGATGTACCTCGAGGGGATCTCCAATGGAGAGAAGTTCGTCAAGGCCGTGGAGAGCATGCCCGTCAAGAAGCCGATCGTCGTGTTCAAGTCCGGAAGGACCCAGGCCGGATCCGCTGCCGCGTCCTCCCACACCGGCTCCCTGGCCGGCTCCGACGCTGTCAACAACGTCATCTTCGACAAGCTGAACATCTTCAGGGCCCTGAACCTGGACGAGATGTTCGACGCCCTCAGCGTGTTCAGCACCTGCAGCCCCATGAAGAAGGACGGCATCGCCATCATCACCAACGCCGGCGGTCTGGGGGTCATGTCCGCCGACGCCACCTACGACGCCCCCAACGTCTACGCCGTCAAGTTCTCCGACGAGACCCTGGAGGAGATCAAGAAGGCCGTCCCCACCGTCGCCGGTCTCACCAACCCCATCGACGTCCGCGGGGACGCCAAGGCCGAGTACTTCCGCAACGCCATCAACGTGGTCACCAAGGACCCCAACGTGGGAGGGCTGGTCATCATGGGATCCCCGCTGGACACCGCCGATCTGGAGGCCGTCGCCAGGATCATCGTCGAGATGAGGGACGACATCCCCGTGCCCACCACCTGCTGCTTCGCCGGCGGATACAAGTGCGAGAAGGCCAACGCCATCCTCAAGGCCGGCAAGGTCCCCTGCTTCCCCACCCCCGACAGGGCGGTCCGCGCGCTGTCGATCCTGAGGAGCTACACCATCAAGGCCGCCCAGCAGGAGGAGCCCCTCCAGGTGCCCAAGGTGACCGGAAGGGAGGCCGCCAAGGCCATCATCGACAGGGCCAAGGCCGAGGGCAGGGACTCCCTGACCGAGTCCGAGGGCAAGGAGATCTTCGCCGCCTACGGCGTCCCCACCCCCGGGGAGGCCACCGTCAACAGCGCCGACGAGGCCGCCGCCGCATGCGACAAGATCGGCTACCCCGTGGTCATGAAGATCGTGTCCCCCGACATCAAGCACAAGACCGATGTGGGCGGGGTCGTGGTCGGCGTCAAGAGCGCCGCGGAGGCCAGGGACGCCTACAACAGGATCATGGACTCCTGCACCAAGGCCGTCCCCGGAGCCAACATCGTGGGCGTCTCGATCCAGCAGATGGTCTCCGGCCAGGAGGTCATCCTGTCCATGATCCGCGACGAGCAGTTCGGACCGGTCGTGTCCTTCGGACTCGGCGGGATCTACGTCGAGATCCTCGGCGAGATCTCCCAGGCCCACGTGCCCATGACCGAGCAGCAGCTCGACAAGATGATCATTTCCACTAAAGCGTTCAAGCTAATGTCTGGTGCCAGGGGGCTGCCTGAGGCTGACGTTGAAGCCCTTAAGGACGCTATCAAGAGGATTGTTCTCATCGCCGAGGAAAACCCCGAGATCTATGAGCTGGAAATCAACCCGGTCATCGTTGGGCTCAAGGGTAAGGGATGCTGGGCCGTGGACGCCCTGTGCACCCTGGTCAAGGAGTAAAAAAAAGCAAACGGGGCTTCATGCTCCCTTTTTAAGACGTTTTTTCCACCAGCCCTTGAAGGTCAGATCAATGTTCAAGAAGTATCGGAGGACTGGGCCCGATTCCAACGCCCCTAGGACTCAGAGAACAGCTTCTTGTAGTCGTTGTCCCAATTCTTCATGGTGTCCAATATCGGCGATAGGCTCCTACAGAGGTTGGTGAAAAAGTACTCCACCCTGGGCGAGACTTCGGGGAGGACCTCCCTGATAACTAATTCGTTCTCCTTCATACGGCGGAGCATCTCGGTCAACACCTTCTTGGACACTCCGGTGATCGACTTCATGAGCTTGTTGAACCTGATGCCGGTCATCAGGTCCCTCAGGATGAGGACAACCAATTTGTCGATGATGAACATCAGTGTGGTCTCTACGGGACACAGGGAGGTCTGTGATTATGGGCATCGAATCAGTCTCCCGGTTACATGGTTATTCTACGGCCGGATTCGCCAGTCAGCTCTGTTAGCACCGCCTTTATGTCCATATCCAGTCCCAGGGCCCTGCCCCAGCTGCGGGGGGCACTGGGACGATCCCATGTTGACACAGGCGTACCTGGATTTGAGGTTGGTTATGACCATCTTTCAACGGGAACTTGATGATCCCGGAGGTGTTGTAGCCGACTCCCTGCTCCAGGAACAGTGTCTCGGTACTGAAGGCCACCCTGCAGAACTTCTCGTATCTCATGGCGGCCTCGTTCTATCCCCTGTTTTGGACGAAGGTGTCGTCGGTCCTTAGGTTTATGGTTATCGGTCTGCCGTATCTGGAGCAGTATGGGACCAGCTCGAACAGGACTCTCATGTCTCTCTGTTTCACGGCCATCCTCTTGACGACCTCTTCGTTGTCGTAGATCTCCTGGTGGCGAGCCCGGAACACTGTTACAGGCTGTAATCCCTCTGTATATAGTAAAGGCGCCTCTTGTCAAACCTGTGTCTCTGAAAACAGTGGTCCACGTTGGTGGTGATCATGAAGTAATCCCTGCCGTCCACCAAGTCCAGGAGTATGTCATAGGTATCGTTCTCATCCGGTTCGTAACGATTGAGCATGATATGACGGCTTCAGTACGCCCAGTGCTTCTTGAGCGACCCAAAGTTTTGGAATCCGGCAATATATTGTCGTATCCATACTTGGCAAGAAGCATGGGAATTGTCCCTGAAGCACTTCCCTCCCCATTCACCGTGTCCACGGTGATCCGGACGGCCTCCTCGTTAGAGAAGTGGAAAACGCCAGTGGATATGCAGCAGAACGCTACCGTCCGTAGCCCCATCGACCTGGCCAGCTAGAGACAGTACCTGTAGCAAAATGCCAGCTGACGCATCTGCTCCTTCGTGGGACGGCTGTCGGTCATCAGGTCCATGATATGGAGTACGTGCGTGCAGAGCAGGTTGCTTCTTCGTGGCTATGGCGCGCTCGACGGGCTTTTGGGCACCGCCCACGATTTCGCTGCATTCGAGCCTCATCTGTATGCCGGCGTACGTGTGAATCGCGTTGTCTATGTAGGCGTGACAGGGAAGAAGCAGTCGAGCATGTCGCTGTTGGTGATGTTTACGACGGCATTACACCTCGGAGCAGTGATGTCGCTTTCTACAGAGTCACACCGTTCTTGAAGTCCAGTTTTGACGCATTAACCAAGTACCTATTGTGCGAATAACTTCCCTTCGTACTGGTGCACCCTGCAGAGTGCCCCGCACGCGGGGCACTCGTACATCCAGCATTCAACATCCACGATCAGATACAACTGTGACCGGATAGTCATGATAGTCCTACGAGGTGTAATTACCCATTCTCAGACCTATGTAAAACCACGGACTTTCGATCCCAGTGAGGATGTTGACGAGTCCATCCGAATTCCCGTCGAAGTACGTTTGAGTCTCTGCGATAGTGTTATCTTCCATGGTCGATTGTGCGAGATGTAGTACACCTTCTGAAAGTTCACATCTTTGATGATGCTGCGCTTTCTCAAAACTTTATCATTTCTCTTGTATTAGACAAATGCTTTGTATGTCACAGAATTCATATGTTATAAATCAATCCAACTCAATTCCTGGTTATTCAAGTTTCAACCCTTAAGCATATAGAGGAATTCAATTTCGCCAAAATATTTTATAAAACATCACACTAATTTGTAGTTCATGGCACCAGATGTAGATGCCCCTGGCGACAAGCAACTGGAGATAGTTAGGGGTCTCAGGGGAGTCGTCCACGCATTCTACCTAGACAGGACAATACTCGAGCAGCTCAGGGAGGAAGAGGCCAAGGTCCGCGCGATGGGGAACATCGAGGTGGATAACGAAGGCTTCAATCAGGCCCTACAGCGCGACAGTGTAATATGTATTGTTAAAGACCCCAGATTCAGACCCCCTCCAGAGCCCACGATCATCCTGGAATCTGGTGACGGCAATCTCCTTGGGGAGGAGGTCTTCCCGTTTACCATGAATAAGTACGAAAACAGGGATGATGTGGTCTGGCTCTCGGATGGCTTCGTGCTGTTCCCGACGGTAAAGGCCAACGGAGGGGAACAGTTCATCATGCCCCCTGTGTCATTCCCGGAGCTCAACGAGAGCAACGATTGCAAGGACGTCATATCGTGCAGCCCTGCGCCTACAAGCGACCTTATGATCAGGCAGTACTACGGGTTGGTGGACGACCCCAAGTTCGCATCCGTGTTGGTCGCCTTCAACAGAATTTGAAACAATTCTCGAACCGGCCCGGGCTATCCTGGGTCGGACTTCCTGTCGATTATTAGGCTTTATGTTTGGATTATCTTAAGATAAGAGTCAGATTCTAAAACTTCAAGTCTAACAGCTGTCTAGTAAATGTGCGTAACGATTGAAAGATCCCGGTTAGAGGGATCGGAAACAGTACGTTGTTCTGACTTTGGAGGAATCTAATGGAAAACTCAGACTTCCATGAAACGATAAGGAGGGCATCCTGTACAACGAAATCATCGCGGTGATCACGGTATGTCTGATGATAATCTTCAACCTGAGTTTGTCAGTTGATGCCTGCCTGCACGCGTGCAGGCAGGCATCAACTGACAAACTCAGGATTCATCTCAAATTTTCACATGACTGACACCGTGTCTATTCCAAGACTTTACCTGTCCGCGGTCTGTGTCATCCGGGGAAGGTTGCGAATATAGTAAGGCCGAAGTTTCCAACACCGTCTACGAAGACAGGAACTCTCAGGACGGTGTACTGTTTCGCGGCATGGACAAGGCGAGGACATTCACAGGCTCATCAGAGTGATCAGGCCCAACAAGATGAGAGTCTTACTGGAGACAACTGGGATGCTCCTGGACAGGCTCAACGACCTCATCGGTGTCAGATATGCGAACGGGGTTTCCCTGATTTTAGACGCCTTTCTCACAGCGCCCCAGCGCAGGTCACTGGCACTAGCCATGAACGGGGACTGCATCTTCACAGTGAGGTTCGTCCTGGACCCAGAGGGTCTCACCATGGGAGAGGTCCTGGATCTCAGGTCCGAAATCACCGGCGCGTTTCTGGTGATGCTTGCCTGTAGAAAGGCTGGAGGCCAAGGGCAGAAAGTACGCGAAGAATGACCTGGTCTCCCTGGTCAAGGTCTTAAGGAAGATGGGCAGGAAGGTCCTGGTCGTCTGAATGGTTTCTCAGCGGCAGAATGACGCCAGGACGACGCTGTTGGCCGCGGAGAGGAAGCGACTGCTCTCATTGACGTACCTGAGCGGCACGTCTACCTCCTCCTTAAAGCGAGCGATGACCTTCGGATCTTTAGCGAAGATCCCGGCGGACAACCCGCATTCTGTGTCTTGAATCTCCTCGAACGCACGGTCCAGGTTCTCCATCACCTTGACATTGAGCACCGGGAGCCCGGAATCCATGTAGTTCAGCTCGTAGTCGTCGTCCAGGCCGGATACGACTATGGGGGACACGTACAGGTCTGAAATGGGGTCCCTGGCAGCGGGGGCCTTGGATATGATGTATGGCATGTTCTCCGTGCTGATCTCGCCAAAGCGTTTGGCAGCGTTCTTGCTGATGACGGGGCCTGTGAAGGTAACGTCGTCTACGGGGTCACCAACTGTCAGGTCCTTCATCAACTCAGAGACCGCCTCTATGAAGCGCTTCTAGTCCTCCGCCGTGACGATGACCTTGGAGCAGGAGTACAGGCGCTGTCCGCTGAACGCGAAGGCTGACTGGATGACGGCCCTCGCGGCGGCCTTCATGTCTGTGGGCCTGTAGACGATCGCGGGGTTCATGCCCTTGATGTTGTTGATGAACCTCAGCTCGTCGTCAACTTGCAAAAACATCAGATCCTCCAGCCGCTCGTCAAAGCCGCTCGCCGCTATCCCAACGACACGCATGTCATTGGCCAGCAGCTCGGTGGACTCGTCCTTCCTGTCCACTATCAGGTTTAGCACCCCCGCAGGGAGGCCGTACTTCTCCATGACCTCGTAGAACGAATACACGGGTAGGGGGCAGTGCTTAGACGGGTTCATGACGACAGTGTTCCCAGCAATCATCGCCGCCACCGCGTACCCCACTGGGGATGCGAACGGGGAGTTGTGGGCGGAGATCACGGCCCAGACACCTAGAGGCGCTCTTTTGAGCTAAGCGGCTTCGTCCAATATGGACATTATAGCGGAGATCAAGGCGTCAACCTCGCCGAGGGCGTCCTAGCGAACCATCCCCGAGCTAATGGTGACCATGGCGGCGTAGTACATCCTCCTAGCCTTGAGATAGGTGAGGAACCTTTCGAAGTACGCCGCGCGCTCGGCAACGGGAACGACCGACCACCCAGTAAAGGCGTCCTTGGCCGCGGCGACGGCCTTGGCCATGATGCCTTCCTCTGGCTCCTGGAACCTCCCATAGTTGATCGACTCGTCGATGGGGCTGGTCACCACGAAGTCGGTGCCGGAGGCGACTTTCATACCCCCATAGTAACTGGGATAGTCCTTCTTCTTGCCGGCGAGTACCTGGTCAATGAACTTCTCGAACTCCCTGCCACCGTCCGTGGTTTGTAAATCTGGATAATCTGCCATGATACCAGAAGTATGGGGAACCCCCATTATGAATCCGACGCCCATGACGCACCGGATGAACGCCCGTGAAGTATCGGCGATGGTTGGAAAGCAATACCCCATTAAAAATCAACCCACGCATTCATGTTTGTGACAAATCGAACAACACGGGCCGAG
>CAZXOR010000037.1:0-7487 GCA_964642395.1 uncultured Methanomassiliicoccales archaeon
GTGATGAAGGCATGCTTCGCCGCACGGGCCAACATCCGCCAGAAGATGATCGAGATGATTAGTGTTTGCGTGTGCACCCTCTTGCGTATAAGTGCACGTTACTAAGTACAAGTGATAAATACAGGCTATAATAATTCTGTTTTGCCTGGTTAGGTCTAAGTTCCTAAACTCACCTTTTCAACCCTAAATCATATAGAGCTTACCCGTGGCATCCATCTTACCGTCAAGTATTTCTTCTGCGATTCTTTGATACTAATCTAATTTTGATTCATTTTGTCACCATACCGCAAATGGAGTCCACTTATAATCACAGTGTTGTCAATGTTTATGAACTGTGCAGTTAGAACAGCTTCCATGAATCTTTTATAGGGGAAATCCCTTTAAACAATATACATGGAATCGAGGAGCTCAGAACCCAGATTAAGACCATCGACGAGGAGATTATAGATCTGATCGCCACACGCATGGAGATCAGTGACGAGCTCGCTAAGAAGAAGTCCGGCCAAGGTTTTTGGGATGAGGAGAAAGAACATGAGGTTGTCCAGCGCTACATAGACCTTTGCGAGGAAGTCATCCTTAACATCTCGAAGGACAAGCAGAAGTATTTTTCAACCAATTGCGTCCCTCTATGAGCCGACCTGCAAATACCTGGTCAGATGTAAAGCATCCTACTAGTCAGCACCGACACTGAGTTCCATATTCTCGCGGACATCTCCTTCCCGCTGGTGTTTCGGCACTTCCTGCAAAACACTGTTATGCATGGCATCATGACTATCTTCATAGACATTCCTTGCAGGATATCCAAGGGTTTCTTACGATAGTCTGCACCGACAACGGCCTGAGGATGCCCCCGGATATCAGGGATGGTTGCGGTCCCCTTGTGGAGATTTTTCTGCCGCCTTCAGACCATTCGATGGACTGAACGGCTTAGGCTTGCCGGCGGCGGTGACCCTGAGAATCGTTTCCATCAGCACCTTGTCCTTGCCGGTCCCGATGTTATACTTCTTGTCATCCCTATCCACTGACACGTTGATGTCCACTGCACCGCCTTCCTCCACCGCCCTCATGACGGTCTCAGTGGCCATGCGCTCGGCGTCAGCCAGAGCCTCCTCGTAGGTTTCGTACTTGAAAGTCCCGAGCCTGGAGAACGCGAGGAACGGGCATTCGGTGCCGCCTATGGTCTCCGGCTTCACCAGTATCTCTATAGTCTCCGACACCGAAGACGTAATTGCCCCGATAGCGTTGCCAACATCGGAGTTCTCGTCCACCAGCACTTCGGTGCCGAACGCCTCCCCCACCCAGCGGATGTACACCCTCGCAGGTGCGCCTATGCCAATGATGGGCTTCTCCACCTTGATGGAGCATCCGAAGTCCCTGCCAGGGGTGCCGGCGATGGCCCTGTCCAGCAGGTACTCGGTGGTGGTGTTCAGCTGGCAGCCGCCTGTCTCCTCGGAGATCAATTCCCTCATGAGCTCGGTGCTAAGCTTGTGGCGGATCCTCTCCCTGCAGGTAGTTATAAACACGTCAAGGGGTACGCCGGCCTTCCTCGACAGGTACTGCGCCGCGTTGGTGGACGACTCGAAGTTGAATTCCCGGTAGGTGCCGTCCACATGGAGGACGTCTGTGGGCGTGAACCCGATGCGTTGTACAAAACCTAGGCTCTCCAACCTAGATGTGTTGAACGTAAACGGATGGATATCTAAAGCCTTTCCTGCCTCGTTCAGCGAGTAGGGGTGCTCATTCAACAGCCGGAGCAACTTCATGTCCGAGGCGGACATTACGGTCGCATCCTCTGGGATTTTTAGGGTGTAGAACATCTCCGAGTCCAGGACCACGTTCTGCTCCCCCATAGCCTCCGGCGTGGGACGGGTGACGGTGTTGGCCAGAGATTCCATCTGCTCCATAACGCAGTCCCATCTCGATGCGGCCATGCATATGGGGTACACGCGGAGCGAGCTCAAGTACACGTTGTTGCCGTTGGCAAAGATCCTACTGTCGCCACCTATGCCGGAGGTAGCGATCTCCGCGGCCACAACCCTAGTCCTCTTCCCGCCTATGATGGCCCCCTCGGGCTCCAGACGGGGCTTCCCGTCCCTGAGGATGCCGATGTCGGTGGTGGTGCCACCCATGTCCATGACTATGGCGTCACGCTTGCCGGTGATATGCATCGCGCCTATCAGGCTTGCGGCGGGACCGCTGAGAATGGTCTCCACCGGCCTCTCCCTGGCGATAGCCTCGTTCATTAGGGACCCGTCGCCCCTAACAATCATCAGCGGGGCGTGGATACCGTTCTCCGTCATAACGTCACGCATAGAGGCTATGAGCTCGCTGATGATGGGCACCAGCTTAGCGTTCATAATGCAGGTGGCGGTCCGCTCGTTGAACCCCAGAGTGGATGAAAGCTCGTGTCCGCAGATGACCGGCATGTTCAGGATTTCCTTGGCCAAGGTCTTCACCCTGCGCTCGTGGTCCGGGTTGCGTACTGCCATATACCCTGTGATAGCTAGGCCGTCCACGTGTCCCCTCACGGACTCCAGGAACTCCCTGGCGGCCCTTTCGTCCAGGGGTTTTATCTCATTTCCTTTAAGGTCGTGGCCCCCCTCTATGACGACGGAGTGGTCTGCGGGTACGGAGCGGTTGTACTCCATACCGATGCAAATAAGAGCCACCCTGCATCCCTTCCCCTCAACTACCGAGTTGGTAGCCAGTGTCGAAGATAAAGAGACAATCCCGACCTTCCTCAACAGCTTCTTATTGAAGCCGGCGATGGCCCCGCGTATGCCTATGCACAGATCTTCCCGAGTGGTCATTGACTTGGCCTTGCAGATAATCTCCCTGGTATTAAGGTTCATCAGGACCGCGTCTGTGTAAGTGCCGCCTGTGTCGAATCCAAGCCCTATAGTCATCAGATCACCGTGTAGCCCACCCCAGCTGGGGGCGAGTGTGATGGGATCAAGGCTCCCACTGGTCCAGAGGAAAATTCCGCCTAGAGTATGGATCCAGGCGGACAAACAGACTATGGTCACCTGTTGTTGGAGACCACGCCAAGGTCATGGTTTCTCTCGTCCACGATTCTGGTGATGTGGTCAGTCAGAGTCCTCTCCTGGACCTTGCTATGCACATCCTGAGACACGCCGATGGGAAACTCCGCGTCGCACTTGGCGCAACGGACTTTTGGGCATCCGCGTACAGCCTCGGAGCACCCCTGGCAGGCTATTGCTCTGGCATACACCAGGGAGAACTTGAAGCCGCACCGTGGGCATCTCAACTTCCTCACGGAGGCCGTCGTGTTGTAGGAGAACCCACGGGCTTTCATAGCATCAAAGTAAGGATTTGCCATCGTACTCTATCTCTTGTTTATGTATTCAACCATTGCATGGGCGAGAGTAAGGAGTTTTAAATGAGTTTCCTGAAGGGAACTCACATCTTTCCGTACTGGCTAACGGCAGCCATGACTGCATCGACGTTCTCCAGCTTGGTCTCGAGGTCGGGCGGGACTTCGCAACCGGAGGAGATGCAGTACCTGGAATTGAGGCCCTTCTTACACAGAGCGGTTTTGACCTCCTGGCATAGGTCCTTGGTAACGTTGGTGATCTGCTCAACTGATGATCTGATGAACATCTGGGGGTCGATGTTGCCCATGAGTAGGCAGCTGTCCGCGTATCCGTTCTCGATGGTCTCGGCGGCAGTAGGACTGCCGGGGATCAATGGGTAGTAGGCCATGGAATACACGTCAATACCGAACTTCTTAATTTGGGTGTCCAGGTGGGGCAGATCGGCACAGTTGTGGACGGCCAAGCCTATGCCGGCGTCGCGGGTTACCTTGTTGCATTCGATGGCGTACTTGTCACCCTCAAACTCAGCGTACTCTGGGTCTCCCAGGCAAGAGTAGTTACCCCAGAGATAATCCCAACACAGGGCCTCGGATCCGGCCTCGGCAATAGCTTTAGCGGTCTGTGTGCACAGCTTGGTAGTCTCTGCTAGGGCCTTGTGCACCGGCGCAGAGTCGGTGAACATATCCATAAACACGCGCTCGGCACCTCCGGCCTGAGTCAACGTCAGGAGGGGTCCTTCAAGGAACGCAACGTGCACGGACTTACCAGCAATGCCGGGGTGCAACAGCCTATTCATTTCCACCAGGGCGCCAATGCGGCCCTTAGTGATGTCGGGGCAGACAATTTTGTCATAGTCCTCCATATCGTGGATGATGTGCTCATCGACGAAGGGTGTGTTCTCGGTGTCCATCCTCACGTGGGCGCCCAGGTCATGGGCGGTGATGGACAGATCGATCAATGTGACTGTGTAGGGGAGTTTCCACTGCTCGACACCCTTGACGAAAGACTGGGCACAGAGGTTGGGGTCGGAGGCCCACTCCCTGTATGTGACAGTCCCGGGCATGAGTCTCCTGCACAGCCCCAGCGCGAGGGGGGAGGCAGCGAGCTCGTCTACAGGTTCGTTGTTTATGGCCGCAAGGGCTCTCTCGTAGGAGGTCATTGCCATATCAGATTGCCCCCTTGAGCCAGCTGACGCAGTCCTGAGCGTTGTTGTCCCTATGGTCCGCGCCGATCTCTTCTGCGAAGGACGGGGAGGTAGGCGGACCACCGATGGTGACGATGACCTTGTCACGGGAGCCCTGTTCCTTCAAGATGTCGATGGTAGCCTTCATGTTGTCCATTGTGGGCGTCATCAGGGTGGACAGGCACAGGATGTCGGTGCCGTTCTCTTTGACAGAGTCGGCGACGGATGCGGGTGGTACATCCTTGCCGAGGTCGTTGACGATATAGCCGCCGGCGGTTAACATGGTCTTGACGATGTTCTTGCCGATGTCGTGCACATCGCCCTCCACCACACAAGTAGAGGCCTTCTTGGCGTCGGCTAGGTCCTCCTTGGGGATGGCGGGGAGCAGAACGTCGAGCCCGGCGTACATAGCATGGGCGGCTACCAGGACCTGGGGAAGGTAGATCTGGTGGGCGGCGTACTTGTCACCGATCACGTTCATTCCCTTCACGAGTCCATCGTTGATAGCTTCCACGGCACCTACACCCTCAGCCAGGGCGGCCTCGGCTGCAGCTTTGGAAAGATCGGCCTTGCAGTTGATGACAGCATTAGCGAGATTATCGAGAATCTCCTCCTTGCTCATTTCTTGATTCCTCCTTTCGCCTCGTGGCCCTGCGGAAACGAAGCTGATTGTTTTATCTTTTGCGGTGTATTTAATTAAGGAAGATGGTTGGATTGAATATCCGGGAAAAAAAATCATCAAGCTCTAAAATTGATTGAAAGTATTTAAGCTAATATTCAAAATCGGACTTGAACAACTAAATTAGTTGGTGATGTGCGGGAATTCAATCCCTGTTTCATCGATTTCCCTGAATTTTGCACAGGACCGATATTAAAATATTTCTTACGTTACATCCAGTAAAAAGTTGCTTTAAGTGCGGGAAATCGCCGAAAAATCATGTTCATAGTGATATGAGGCACGGATATACGCATCCGCACCTTGGAGGAAGCGCAATGGCATCGATTGTGATAGTAAAGATGAACACATGCAGCAAGACGCACAGGGTTACCGTGTCCCTGATGAACGACGGAGACCTGGATGTTAGCATCGAATCCGACTGCCCCCACGTGCAGGAGTACGCTGAGAAGCTGACCCGCATCACCATGGATGACGCGATAAACTTTGTCGGAAGCAGGATCGTCGATCCCGAGATCCGGGCGTCGCTGTCCGCACCCTGTCTGTGTCCCAATGCCGTGTTCGACGCGGCGTGGATGGAGCTGGGGATGCTCTCCAAGGGCCTGTGCACCAAAATTCACAACAACGAGATCATTCTGGACCAGCACACGCCGGAATGACAATCTTCTAAACCCATTCGGCGATGTGGTCCCATGGACCACGATGCATACTTCGGCGGTCGCAGGGTGGGGATCTGCTTCTCTGGCGGCCTGGACTCGACGTACCTACTATATCTGGCGGTCTCCTCGGGCGCCGACGTGGTCGCATTCTACGCCGACACCCCGTTCGACCGACCAGAGGACCGTGTGAGGGCTGACGAGTTATGTGCGATGATTGGCGCTCGGCTGATCCACGTACCTGTGAGAATGCCCCCGGAGGCTCTGGCCAACGGCCCGAACAGGTGCTACGTCTGCAAGACGGCAATAATGTCCGCAATAAGGGAGGAAATGTCGAAGTTGGGGTGCTCCGCCGTGGCTGACGGCACCAACGCCTCCGACCCGGAGGACGACCGGCCCGGCATGAGGGCACTAAGGGAGCTGGGCATCGACTCCCCACTGAGGGGGTGGGGTCTGACCAAGGACGAGATTCGCGCTCGCTCCAGGGACGCGGGCTTGCCAGGATGGGACAGGCCGTCGAACTCGTGCGTAGCCACCCGGGTGTCCATGGGTACTCCAATTAGTAATGATACATTAGGTAGAGTCGCGGAGGCCGAGAGACTGGTAGGCTCCCTGGGACTGGTAGGCTTCAGGGTCTGCACCGACGGCACTGATGCAATGCTTAGGGTCAGAGATGGCGACCGTGAAAGAGCATCGTCGCTGATGCCCGAGATTGAAAGGATGCTCTTACCGCTCTTCAGGAACGTAGAGCTTGACGATGTGACGAGGAATTGAGATGGACGGTAACGAGCTCAGGAGTATTCTGAAAGAGGTGGCTGACGGCAGGATGTCGGTGGACGATGCGGTACTCAGGCTTAAGAGAGAGCCTTTTGACGACATCGGTTACGCGAAGGTAGACACCCACCGCGGGATGCGCCAAGGGGCGCCGGAGGTTGTCTTTGGCGCCGGAAAGACTCCGGAGCAGATCGCCGGCATTGCGGCGAGGATGGTGGACGCCGGGGAGACTCCCGTGCTGATCACTAGGATGTCCCCCGAGGCCGCGGAGCTAGTCGGGGAAACGTTTCCATTGAAGTACGACAAGCTGAGTAGGGTAGGTATCATTGGAACGCCGCGGGAAAACGGCATCGGGAAGATCACCGTCATTACTGCCGGCACCAGCGACATCCCCGTGGCTGAGGAGGCTGCCCTGACGGCGGAGGTGCTGGGAAACAACGTCGTAAGGGTGTATGACGTCGGTGTCTCCGGCATCTACAGGCTGCTAGCCCATACCGACGACGTGATGACCTCCAAGGTGATAGTCGCCGTGGCCGGCATGGAGGGGGCTCTCGCCAGTGTCATCGGAGGGATGGCAGACTGCCCGGTGGTGGCTGTGCCCACTAGCGTCGGCTATGGCGCGTCCTTCGGCGGTCTTGCCGCGCTACTCGCCATGCTGAACTCCTGTGCCAGCGGAGTCAGTGTAGTTAACATCGACAACGGGTTTGGCGCCGGCTACCTCGCTAGTATGATCAACAAGGCATCATCGAAAATGGCTCTATATGATTTAGAGTCTGTTTACATTTCTCCATCGGAACGATGATGTAGTTCCGATCACCGTGCCATTCGTCTCTTTTGATGTTGATCGTGGAGAAGTTCTCGTC
>CAZXOR010000038.1:0-7442 GCA_964642395.1 uncultured Methanomassiliicoccales archaeon
TAGCCGTGACCGGACGGTCATGACGGTTATCCGGAGCATAGTTGCTCATTCTCAGACCTGTGTAGAACCACGGACTTTCGATCCCGGTAAGAATGTGACAAGTCCATCCGAATTCATGCCGAAGTACGTCTAAGTTTCTGCGCTAGTGTTATCAACCCTGATACGATTGTGCGATATGCAGCAGACCTTTTGAAAATTCACATTTTTGGTATGCCACGTTTTTTCAAAACTTTGTCATTCTTCGGGCATTGGACGAACACCTTATATGCCGCAGGATTCACATGCCATAATCAATCTAACTCAATTTCTGGTTATTCAAATTTCAGCCCTGAATAATATAGAGAGTCATAAAAGAGGCGTTCGAAAAGATGGCACGTAATTTTGAACCGGATTAGGAGAAGTCGCAGGTTGGTCTAAGACTTATGAACCTCGCCGGGAATGTGCGTGGGGTACTTTCCGTTGACGCATGCCAAACAGAGGTCGCCCTCCCTGAAGCCGAGAGCCTCGATGAGCCCCTCAATACTGATGTATCCGAGACTGTCGGCGCCGATGATCGTTTTGATCTCCTCAACGCTGTGGCTGTTGGCGATGAACTGTTCCCTGGACTTCATGTCCACGCCGTAGTAGCATGGAGCAATGATCTAGGGGCTGCCTACGCGCACGTGGACCTCTTTTGCGCCTACCTGGCGGAGCATGGAGACCAGCTTCTTCAGGGTGGTGCCCCTAACAATGCTGTCGTCAATGATCATGATGCGCCTACCGTTCACGGTGCTCCTGATAGGATTCATCTTCATAGAGACCGCAGACTCTCTTTGCCTCTGGTCGGGCATGATGAAGGTCCTGTCAGCGAAGCGGTTTTTCATGAAACCTTCCTCGTAGGGAATGCCTGTGGCACAGGAGTAGCCAATGGCGTGCGCCCGCCCAGAATCGGGGACAGGCATGACCAGATCCACGTCAGCGGGGCACTCTTTGGCGAGGATCTTTCCGATTCTTCTGCGGACTTCGTAGACCTCGCGGCCATCGAGGATGGAATCAGGTCTGGCGAAGTACACCCACTCGAACATACAGAACGCGCGGAGATGCTTCGTCGGTGACGGGTAAATCTTGAATGTATCCTTGGCGATCTCGCAGATCTCACCTGGCTCGATGTCCCTGATGAGTTCCCCCCTGAGCGCATCGATGGCAGCGCTCTCGGAGACTGCGATGTAACCGCCGTCGATCTTTCCGAGGCACAGCGGCCTGAAGCCGTACATGTCGCGGATTGCGAACAGGCGGTCGTTGATGAGGATTGTCAGGGAGTATGCGCCGTCCAGCTCCCCCATCGTGGCCCTGATGGCCTTCACAGGGTCGTTGTACATGGTCATGTACTTTCCGAGAAGCTTGGTTACGAGCTCTGAGTCGGAGTCCGTGAGGAAGGTCCAGCCCTCCCTCATGTATTTCTCCTTGAGCTCACCGAAGTTGGTTATGTCGCCATTGTGGGCCACCGCCACGGTTCCGAAGTTGGTCATCACCGTGAGCGGCTGCGCATTCTGAATACACCTGGACCCCGTGGTAGAGTACCTAACATGACCCACGCCGACATGGCCTAGAAGACCCTGGATCTCCTCCTTAGGGAGCGCTATAGTCACGAGGCCGTTGCCCTTGACAGTCTCTATTGCGCTCCCGTTGAAAATCGAGATCCCCGCACTCTCCTGACCGCGGTGCTGTATGATCATCAGGGTCGTGTGCAGCGACGAGGCGACATCAAAATCGGCGCTTATACCGACCACACCGCAACTGTGTTCCGGCCCTGCCATACAATCGCCTTAATCGTGAATCTTAGCCCAGTTGTAGGACCTGATGGTCGCGGTCTTGCCATATCCGCAGGAGGCGCAGACACTCTTCCTGACGTGGTACGAGCGTTTGCCGCACCTGCGACAGGGAATGTGCGTCTTGAATTTGTTGTGCCTTCCCTGTGCCGGTGTTCCCTTTCCCATGATCAATCACTCCTTTTATGGTGAAATGTAAACTATATTGTCCCTGCGGACAATCACAACGCTGAGCCTTCTGGAGAGTTACTCTTTGCAGTACTCCTCTGCATTCCGGAGCACCACGTTCATGTGGGGGTCGTATCCATCCAGGACTCCGCGGTACTTCCTCCTGCCCTTGAGCTTAACCATGACGTTCTTTCCGATCGCCTGATTAAGGACGCTGAGAGGCATCATCATTGTAGCTACTTCTGACACGATAATGGATTCACTATTTGAAGGTTACGAGTTCTGCCCTTAACACACGTGCGTGCAGGAATCACACGAACGCGCCGATCGTGGGCGCGTCTAGACGGTCCATGTCGTAGAAGATCACGGTCTCTCTGACCGCGTCTGCACTACACCCGACACCCATGAAGTGGTCCAGCATGGACATCCTCCACAGGAGGTCCATCACCGTTACAGACAGGCACCCGTAGTAGGCGTTGGACATGTCGTCCTCGTAGCCGTTCTCGTCCATCAGCGCGAAC
This sequence comes from uncultured Methanomassiliicoccales archaeon, assembly GCA_964642395.1. Lineage (GTDB taxonomy): Archaea > Thermoplasmatota > Thermoplasmata > Methanomassiliicoccales > Methanomethylophilaceae > Methanoprimaticola. The sequence goes on from CAZXOR010000038.1 coordinate 2,498, forward strand.
ACGCTCCCCATGAAGCTGTCCCTCCCGTTCAGGGTCCGCACGTACTTGGACAAAACGTGCCTCCCCGCAGCATCGGGAATCCTTAGGTGGATGTCCTCTGCATCGGCCTCGCCCATCTGATGCAGGTTTCCCTCGTCGTCTATGACGTTCCAAACGATCCTCCCATCGGCAGCCATTAACATGTTCCAATTCTACTCAGGATCGCAGTACATCGGAACGCTAAGCGGATCGCTAGAGGACATCGACTCCATGGCGGTATCCCTGCCGGCCTCCTCCAGAGCGGAGAGATCCAGGTTATGCTCGGGTTGTATCCCCTGGAGGGACATCAAGGGCTCAATCTGGGACATGTCCATGATCCTGCTGATGTAAGCGAGGTCGGTAAACATCGAGAGGCTCTCTGACACGGACATCCTGAGTCCGGACGGGTCCGCCATCACCCCGGCCTCTCTGCAGTTGGAGTAGAACTCGCGGTACACCGCTGAGGACTCCTCCAGGGCGAGGCGGATCCTCTGGTCGGCCATGGCGACAATCCCCTTCGCCTCGGTGAGCGCATCTCCGCCGGTCCCGGTCCAGGCTCCCCTGCAAGAGAGGTCCAGCTCTACCTTGATCCTGTCGCTGGCGTAAAGGTGGTACGGGAACTGCCTGCAGTACGTTGTGCGATGGTCATAGATCCTGCACCTCCTGTTTTCTAGGAACACGCATGAGCCGCAGCCCTTCTTCATGGCCAGGGCGAAGTATGGCTGAGGGCCTTTAATCCTCACGAGTGCGTCAGGATAGTTGTTACGGAAGAAAGCCCTCTCTTCGGGCAGGACCTCCGGTTGACAGAGACAGCACATGCCGCACCGGTTGGGACAATCGACCTTTCTGCCGGCAACCTCTGAGTAATCGACTTCATAATCGGCCACATACATCACTCCCTAGGGGCTCTCCGCAGAACTCCCCCTCCTCAACCTACACCTCTCCCCTGACCATAACGGTTTTGGGGAAGACAGCGCCGTATCCCCCATAGGGAGAATGGCCGCACCTGCTATGCAGACGCCTAATGTCAATCGCGGAGGACCCCCTCATGTCGAACACCAGGAGGTCTGCGTCGCATCCGGCGGCAATCCTGCCCTTGTTCAGAGAGAACAGCCTTCCGGGGTTCCCGGCCCCCATGCGGACGGCCTGGGACATCGGGATGAGGGTCCTCCGGACCATGTCCATGACTATGGGCATGGTGGTTTCGACCCCGGGGATCCCCCCAGGGGCCTCGTCGAACGGCCTAGCCTTCTCCTCGACGGTGTGCGGTGCGTGGTCAGAACCCATAATGTCTATGTCCCCGGTCAGGAATCTGGCGTAGAGCCTATCGCGGCAGCTCATGTCCCTGAGTGGGGGGTTGACCTTGTACTCGGCACCGGTACAATGGTCCACTTCGAACATCATGTGGTGCATTGTCACCTCCGTCGAGAACCCTGCGGTGCGGGCCATGTCCAGGCCCTCGGGGGTGGTGATGTGGCAGATGTTGATGGCCAAGCCTCTAAAGCTCTCGGACAGCCTGCGGATCGCGGTCCACTCCACCTCCGCGGGACGGTTCCTCAGGTGATCTCTGGTGCAGCACTCCTCCTCTTTAGATATGAGGTGATCGTCCTCGGCATGAACGCTCATTCTCCTCCCGGTGGCGAGGACCTCCCTTACCGCTGGTATCATCTCCTTGTCGTCATCCAGCAGGATGTTGCCGATGGTGGACCCCATGAACAGTTTGAATGCAGGGACCAGCGGAGCGATCATACTGGCGTTGATGTTTGCGGTAACGGCAGCGAACAGCCCGTAGTCGACGTTCGCTCTCCCTCTTACGGCGGCTTTCTTGGCCATGAGCGATTCCAGGTCGGTCACAGGCGGCTTGGTGTTGGGCATGTCCAACACGCAGGTCACCCCTCCGTACACAGCAGCCATGGTCCCGGTGTTGAAGGTCTCCTTCTGGGTCATGCCGGGGTCGCGGAAGTGTACATGCGGGTCGATGAACCCGGGCAGAATTATTCTGCTGGACCCCACGTCCACCCTCTCGTCCCCCCCGGACACAAACTTCCCGACTATGACTATGCGCCCTTCGCTGATGCCTATCTCGGCGTACCTCAGCTCGCCGTCAATGAACGCCCTGCCCTCGATGACCTTCTCGATGTCCATTCACTCATCCTCCACGATGTTGCCACGGGGCGTGACCTCACTGAAAACTCTGCCCCTGAACACGCTGATCCTCGCGTCGGGGTGCCTCCACATGTCCGGCGGAAGACCCGCCTTGATTGCCAGATAGGACAGGAACTCTCTGGAGTCCCATCCCTACTCCACGGGCACTTGCGGGAGCAGCAGCCCCCTCCGCCCACGGCAGTCTATGATGAGACCGTCGCGGCCGACGACTACCCTCAACGGCAGCTCGTCCCTGTCTCCTACTTCGATGAGTTCTGGGACGGTCAGGACAGTGACTCTCACCGTTATCCCGCCGAGCTCACACTTCCCAAGGTCGGGGAAGCGTGGATCGTGGCACGCGGATCTCGCTGCCTCTATTATAGTCTCCCCTAGCGGAAGGATCGGCATCGGGAACCCGATGCATCCGCGCAAGCCGTGATCCGGGTAGGTGTTGAGTGTGACGAACGCGCCGGACCTCTCCCCGAACGCCGAGTTGCCCGGCATCACGACTTTACCGCCCAAGACCTCGTTCTCGACGGTCGCCCTGGCGAGACGGACCGCGTCGGCGCCAAAGCCCATGAACTCACTCCGTATCGGACTGGTCATTGATCCTTATTTCAATGGGCCCATCAGGTTCGCCCTTGGGCTGCTCGACGTTGACCTCGACCTTATGCATCCTCTGGCCCTTGGCGCCACATTCATCATTGGCCCTGCAGGCGCTGCTTTTCCAGGCCCTCTCGGTACTCCCGACGGTTTTTTTCACAAAGTCAGGGACGGGCGCCTTCTGCATCATAGCGGACAAACCCATGAAAAACTCCATGCCCATGGCCATGAAGTGTCTCTGGACCTCCGGGTCCGTGAACACGGAGTATACGGCTCTGGCGAAGTCCTCCGTCCTCTGCTTGGCGGCATCCGCCGATACAGCAGCCTCGCGGGTAGCCTCCCTTCCGATGGACGCTATCTCGATGACACCATCCTTCTGAAGAATCATGATCTTCTCAATAAGATCCCTGTTCTTCTCGACGAAATCCCGAAATTTCTCTTCGGTGCCTACCATGTTCAATCCCTCTTGAACCTTATAATGAGCTCATCGTCTTTGAAATCTGCCCCAATCACTTTCGAGTGCACCATGGCGTCCGGGATCTGTATGTTGCGCTTTTGACTGCCCACATGGACCATCACTGTGTTCTGATCAATGCGAAATAGCTCGACGTCCTTGCCTTCGACGAATGGCATCCTCATGATCACTTTGTCTACCCCGTCCTCGGTGATGAACCTCATCGGGCTGCTGTCGGAGTAGATCTCGTAGGGATCCTCGTCACCGTAAATCATGTCGGCCATGATCTTCAGTTTGTCGATGCCGCGGAGCTCGGTACGCATCAGCTCGCAGTACTTGATCTCCATGGGGTCAAAGGCGTGATGGATGAGCTCCATGTTCTCCTTTTGCTCCTCCAGCTTCTCCCTGAAGAATCCACCCTCACCAGCTTCCTTCGGGAGCACCCTGTTCACCACAAGGGTTTCAACATTCTTGTTGTAGAGACACAGATAGGTGTATGCGCGCATGGTCTCCTTGATGATCATCTTCTCTGGATTAAGGACGAGCCTTACGGTGGTCTTTTTTGGATTCTCCAGGATGGCCTTGACGCGGTCCATGTTGTCCTTGATGTCCGCCACGCTCTCGATCACGTCGTCTGATGGTAGGGGCATGTCCATCACCCTTCCGACCGTGGCCCTGGCGATGTGCAGAAGCTTTTTGATCATCCCGAATCCCTTATCGAGATACCAGTTGGTAATGTCCGGGAAACTTAGCAGCCTCAGGGTCTCGCCGGTGGGAGCGGTGTCCATGACGATGACGTCGTACTTCCCCTCGTCCTCGAATTGGTTCACGTAGAAGAGTGCTGAGATCATTTCCATCCCCGGCATGATGGCCATCTCCTCCGCGGAGATCTCGCCCATGCCCTAGGACAACATGAACGCCGCGATGTAGTTCTGAATGTCCTTCCACTTAGTCCTCATCTCGTGGATAATGTCGATCTCCAGCGCTTCCAGATTCTCCTTCACGTTGGTGATGGTCGTGCCTAGCTCCATGTCCAGGGAGTCCCCCAGGGAGTGCGCGGAGTCGGTGCTCATCAGCAGAGTCTTGTAACCTAGTTCGGAGAGTCTATAAGCGGTGGCCGCTGACGTGGACGTTTTGCCAACGCCCCCCTTTCCTGTGTAAATGATGAGCCTCATGGCCGGGTGACTGTCTGAAAGATATTTAATTCGTGAGAGAAAGCCGTCCATCCGCAGCGGTTCGGAAACCAGGACCGTGAAATTGCCCAGCCGTGCAGACAGAACGCCGATGACAAGGGCAGGAGATTCGGAAAAGATGAGGTGTCGATCCTACGTTCCGAATGGTGGCATGATAGAATCTGCACTAAATGACGTTCAGAACACTGCCCCATTAAAAATCGACTTATGTATTCATGTTTGCAACAAATCAAACAACATGGGCCAAGCGATAGTTCCAATTCTTTGATAAAGAATTGATGGTTCGTGTTTTAGCCACACAGTTCATGAATAATAACAACACCGAGTTCGCGCGCGAACTCGGTGTTGTCGGCTGAACGAAACAGTGATTATACAAACTCCGTTCACAGTATGATGACAAAATGAATCGAAATCCAGTTAGTGTTAAGAGAATCACAGGAGAAATACTTGACGGTAGGATAGATACCATGGGCAGGTTCTATATGATTTAGGGTCGAAAAGACGAGTTCGGGAACTTAGGGTCAAATAAAAA
>CAZXOR010000039.1:0-7425 GCA_964642395.1 uncultured Methanomassiliicoccales archaeon
AACGCTACAAATGAGAACTGAGGTATTCCCTCGAAAAACACGAACGATCAACGGATGCTTAATATACACACTCATGTGCACACGTATATGCAAGTGTGCGTATAGGTATCAACTGACAAACTCAGAATGAGCGTGTCGAAGCTTTCCAGGAAGCAGTTGAAGGCGCTAAGCGCTCCATCAAGGACTACCGCGTGAGCTGGCTGAGGACCACTGCCTCAAGAACGTGTTCTCGAATATGTATAGGTAGTATGACAAAGAGTCTGCATCGGGGTCCTATGGTACCACGATGTCCAGGCACTCGGCACCTAGGAGATGAGGACCGCGTCCGAAAGCATATACTCACGTCAGGAGGGGATCCTCGTGTGGTACGACAAGAATATCAACAACGGCTTCGCCGAAGCCGTCAACAATATACAGACCACCCACAGAATGGCCAAAGGGTTCAAGAATATCGATTACTTTATCATCGGTCTATTTCTGAAACTGTGGGCTTGAAATCTCCTTTACTGAGGTAGTGGTTATCCTAATCGTTAAACATGCGCTTGGCTGAAGAATGCTCCGCATTCCAAAACCAAGTGCCGCATTCCTACAACAATTCTGGTTTGCTTGGTTTGGTCTAAGTTCCTGCACTTGCCTCTTCAACCCTAAATCATATAGAACCTCCATCAAGTTCTCAAGAGGGTTGTCAGCATTACCATGCTATCACGTTTCAGAGCCCTTCTTTTGTCATATAGATTTGTACCGCAATGTAAACCACACATCGCATTTGGCTCGTACGTTTGTTGCAATACGGCAACCATGCAACAGGCAACTGATTGCGATTTGCCAATCAAGTGAGAAATGGGTGCGGAAACACAATCGTAAGCAGGTATGGCCGCCCCGGATGGGAGAGATGGCCCGGGATTACTCCCTTTCGTTGGGGAAGTTTTTCGCCTGGGCCTTGATCCAGGCCTTTATGTCGGACTTCCTGGTGGAACCAATACCGAAGTACTCAGAGAACTTGTTCGTGGTAGTGAGTTCCAGCGTTTGGCCCAACTTCTTGCCGGAGACGAAGCCCATCTCGATCAGCTTGTGGACATCGTCGTAGGTGCGAGGTCCACGGGTCTTGAACAGCTCGGACTGGAGCACGGGCTGGTTGTACGCGATGGTAGAGAGCGTCCTCATCAGCCCGCCGGACATCTCTGCCTTGGCGAACATGCCAGTGAAGTCAGTGTACTCGGTACGAAGCATCATCCTATACTGGTTCCCGACCTTAGAGATCATTATGGCGGAGTCGTGCTCGTCGTACTCCCTGCGAAGATCTATGACCGCCGTGCGGATTTCCTCCTCGGGGATGCCGGTTCTCTCCGCGATCTCGGAAATACGGAGCCCTTCAGCACTAGAGAACAGCGCGGCCTCCGCTGCGCGTTTGGCATCCACCTCAGATCACCGCCTCGGGGATTCTGCCGTCAGGCGCGTCCTCGATAGTGCCGGAGGTCCACTCTGCCTTTATCTCTATGTATATCTCACCGTGGAGGAGGTCATCTTGCCAGACCGCTAGGCGCCCGTCCCTAAATAGGTGGAGCACCGAGACGAACACGGTCAAATTCTCATCGAGACTGTCGGTGTACAAGTCGTGAATGCTGATCTGCCCGGTACCAAGTTTCTGGATCCTCCTCCACACGGCTTCGATGTCCTGTTCATCGTCCTCCTCGTGGGCCTTGTTCTGGAAGGTCTTGGGCTCCCTCGTCCTCAGCTCCGCCCTGACACGCTCTCTCTCCCTCTGGATCTCGATCTTCTTCCTAGCGTCCTCAAAGGCGTCGATTAGCTCGTACATTGTGACCGGGCGGACTGGCTCCCTCTGGTAGGCCTCCCTGAAGAAGACCTCCGGGACGAACATTGGTTCGTCGTCGTAGAAAAAGCTATCGTCAGCCTCCTCGACGTACACTTCCGCCGGGGGCTCGTTCCTTTTCCTGGTGGAGTCAGACTGCATCCTCAAGATCCTCCAGGCCATCAGCAGCAGTTTCCCGGCCACGATCATGTCGAAGGTACCGTTGAAGATCTTCGCCTCGTACATCCTCACGAACTGAGAGAGGTCTATCTCCCAGGGGTCCATACCGTTCTCCAGCACTAAACTAAAGACGGCCCTTATTGACTCATCGATAGGGTCCTGGAGCCTTTCCCCAGACTCGGCCCGGAAAAGGATGTCCATGTAACCGCCCAGGCGTCTGAAGGACTCCTCGTCGTCCGCCAGCGCTTTGTGGAACAGTAGATGCTGCTCCAGCTCCTCTATCCTTACGTTTCCATCCATCTTAAATCGCTTCCTTCAGCCTCTTGAGGGCCTCCTCCTCGTAGTGGGAGACCTCCTCCAGGTTGGGCTGCATTACGACCGTACTTATGCCGCTGGGCGGCCTGGTCACACCTATGAGGTGGTCTGCCATGGACAATGTAACCTTCCTCAGTGATACCTGTATGAATGATGCCTTCGCAGAGCTCTCTTTGACCCTCTTAGCTACCATCTCCGCGTTGATTGAGTCCAGGAACATATCCACCTCGTCGAGCACGTAAAACGGGGACGGTTGGTGTTCCTGGATCGCGAATATGAACGACAGCGCCGTCAAGGACTTCTCCCCTCCGGAGAGAGCTTCTAGCCTCAGCAGTTTGCCGTTCTTGGGCTTAGCGTTGATCAGCAGGCCGCCGGAGAACGGGTTGTCCTCGTCCTCCAGACCCATGAACGCCTCCCCGCCACCGGAGAGCTGGGCGTAGATCGCCCTGAAATTCTCGTTGACAGCATCGTATGACTGCATGAACAGACCCTTCTTCTTTGAGGTCAGCGACGTCATGAGGTCGGTGAGCTCCCTGATGTGGCGGTTCAGGCTCTTGACTTCGGCATTGAGGCCGTCGAGGCGGGCCTTCCTCTCGTCGTACTCTTTTATTGCACGGAGGTTCACGTTGCCGAGCTTCGCCATTAGGGTCTCTTTCGCCCTGATCGTGCGTTTGATCTCTTCCTCGGATGGGATAGGCTGCTCGACTTCAAAGTCGATGGCTTCAACCTCCGCTCTCAGCTCTGTCACGGATCTGTCCAACTGGATTTCCTGAGCCCTAAACGACTCGAGAGTGGCCGTCGCGTTTTCGATGTCCTTTGACTTCTCCCTTATTTCCGAGTCGAGGCGGTACTTATCTGCCACTAGTGCGTCTTTCTGGTTGCACAGGTCCTCGATGCCGCCCTCCATCTCTGCCTCTATTGAATGCAGCGCATCCAGGTCCAGCCTGGCGCGCTCCATCAGCACGGCGTTCTCCTCGATGACACGGACATCCTCCGTTATCGCGTGGTTAACGGAGTCCAGCTGCACCTGCAAGGATTCGTTCTGCTTCCCGTAGCCAGCGATCTCGGTGTCGATGCCTCCGATCTGTAGCTTATAATCGGAGATGGACTCCCTCAGCTTGTATATGCGGTCCCTGACCGCCTGTATCTTGTTCTGCAGATCCACCGGCGCGATCTCCGCCATGCGGGCCTTGATCCTGTTCCTGTCGTCGGTCAAAGCAGAGAGCCTGGACAAAACGTCTCCAAAGGCGTCCCTGGCGGACTCCAGCTCGCCATCGGCGTCGGATATCCTCCGCTTGGCGGCATTGAGCTCGTCCGAGGTTTTGGAGCGGATCTTCACCAGCTCGGAGACCCTCCCCTTGATCTGGGCCATCTGCTCCCTCTGCTCCAGATCGGCGGACGAAGCCCTCCTCATTTCGTCGTTGATGTTATGGATCTCGTCGCGGACCTGCCTAAGTTTCTGACGCACCACGTCCAGGGCCTCCCTGGCCTCCCTGAGCCTCTCGCTGGTCTCAGCCAGCTTGTCTTCAGACACAGCGCCGAACTTCATCATGTTCTGTTGGCTGAGGTTACCCCCAATCATGGCTCCAGATGCCTCGATTAGCTCACCGCCCATGGTAACAATTCTGATCCCGCCCATGATCCGGCGGGCGATGTCCATATTCCGGACCACGAGGGTGTCCCCGAGGACGTACCAAAATGCGTTGTAGTATTTCCGGTCGAAATCGATCAGGTTAATCGCGTACCCCTCGGATTCCTTGACACTCATGATCGCCTTGGCCCTGGGCTTGCCGCCCATCATCTTGGTAAACGGCAGGAACGTGACACGACCCAGCTTCTTCCTTTTCAAATAGGAGATGGCGTCGGCGGCTACTTGGTCATCGTCCACCACCACGGCCTACATCTTTCCCCCCGCGGCCACGGAGAGCGCGGTCTCGAAGCCCTTGTCCACGGTGGCCAGCTCCTGGATGGTGCCGTGAATTCCGCGCATCTCACCGCGATTCCTCAACAATAGGATGGCGTCTACCGCCGCGCTGCCGCGGTTTATCCTCTCTGAAACCTTCTTTTCGGCCTGTAGTGAGTTGTACTCGGCGTCAATCCTCCTGTATGCAGCGTCCAGCTCGGACTCTTGCTTCTCCAGCTTGGACTCCCTACGCTTGGCCTCCAAAATCTTATTCCCAAAGTCCTCGGTGCTGGACCCAACTTCAGCCTTCAGCTGGTCCAAGCTCCACTTTGCGTCCTTGATCTCGAACTCTATGCTCTGGGCCTTCTCGTCTAGGTTGGCAAGCGCCGTGTGGGCCTCCTCCGAGGCCGCCTCGGCCTTCGCCAACCTCACCTGGGATGATCTAAGCTCGACGGAGCAGGCCTCGAAGTCCGCATCGACGCGTTCCAGCTCCCTCTGTAGCTCCCTTTGCTCACTGCCGGTGTCCGCGATTGCGGAGGATATCTCGGCCTCCTCGGCCATGGCGGACCCCATGCGGGACTCGGCGTCCCCCATCCTCTGCAGGAGGTTCTCGCGACTCTGCCTGAGGTTCTGGACCTCGTTGAAGTTCCTAGTAATGGACTCCTCGAAGCTCGACTTTAAGCTCTGCTGCTCCCTCATATTGGCCTCCGCAACCTCACAGCGATCTCTCTTCGTGGCGAGGTCGACCTTGGCCTGCTCTATCTTCGCTTTGAGCTCCTTGTACTCCGGGCCGATCTTGGAGGCGATCTCGTCCTCCTTGGCGGAGATCTCCGCCTCTTTCTGTGTGCGGAGATGCTCCCTCTCGGTTTTGGCCGCCCTGTCAGAATCTATTGTCCTCTCCAGCCTTGAGATCTGGTTCGCTATCCCATTGCATTTAGCCTGCTCCATCTGGAGCCTTCTATGGGACTGTTGGGCCTTCGCCATCTCCAGCGCGGCCTGCGCGTTGAGATACACCCTCGCATCCTCCTTGTCCTTGGCCAGGCGGTCCACCTGGTGGTTCAGCTCCTCCACGACAATCCCAATCCTATCAATGTTGGTCTCGGCCTCGGACTTCTCCGTCCTGGCCTTCTCGATGTCCTCGTCGAAGCTGGCTATGCCGGATATAGCGTCTATGATGCGCCTCCTCTCTATGGCACTCATCTGGACGATGCGTGTGACATCGCCCTGCTGGACCATGTTGTAGCCGTCGGCGCTGATCCTGGCCTTGGTGAGGAGGCTGTCGAACTCGGTCATGGTGGACTTACGGTCGTTGACGTAAAAGTACGAGCTGTAGTCGATCCCGTTGTCAGACATCTTCACATAGCGCGTGAGCCTGACGATATCATCATCCCAGGGCATGAGGCGATCGGTATTGTCGAAGACCAGGGACACTTTGGTGTACCCCGCCTTGCTCTTGGACTTCCCGCCGTCGAATATGAGGTCGGAGAGTTTGCCGGCGCGTACCGCCTTGGAACTCTTGGGCCCAAGGACGAAAAGAATAGCGTCGGTTATATTAGACTTGCCGGAGCCGTTCGGCCCGGTGACTGCTGTATATCCTTCCATCAGCGGCACCGTCAACTTACCACCAAATGATTTGAAGTTCTCCATCTCGACCGCTTTCAAATGCAAACTCTTACACCTCTTCCTAGGGCTCCCGGGCTGAGCCCCACCGTATTCCATTATCGTGCATGTTCGGTCGTTGGCCGGAGTCCCTTTATTCCCCGGGCGCGCGCAAGACCTTAAGGAATATGTCGTGTGTCATATTTAAGCGGGGGTGTAAATCCAGATGGTAGACGGACTCTATATAATTTAGAGTTAAAAAGGCGAATTTAGGAACTTAGATCAAACCAGGCAACCCAGAATTGTTGTAGAAAGTCAGCGCTTGGTTTGGGATGCGGCATCCCTCAGCCAAGCGCCTGTTTGACAATTAGGACAGCCACTACTTCAGTCGAAGGAGATCTCCAGCCTGCCATTGCAGAGATAGACCATGGTGATGAAGTAATCGATGTTCCTGAACTCCCTGGTCATTCTGTGAGTAGTCTGTATGTTGTTGACGGCTTCGGCGAAGTTGTTAACAATAACATACAACCTGAGTTTCTCACTTGTGCTTAGTAACGTGCACACACGCGTACGTGTATGCATATAGTTATCAACTGACAAACTCAGGTTTAGGGATATTCAAAAACGAAAGATGGTGCCGGGAATGGGGTTCGAACCCATGACCTTCGGATTTCCCTGGAAGAGGTCTATATGACCAGAACCCTATGAGTCCGACGCTCCACCAGGCTGAGCCACCCCGGCCTTGAGCAGAAGATCAGCTCATGGTTTATATTGATTTCGAAGACATTGAATCGATCACGAATCGGACCGCGGCGTCCCATGATGCAACAACTAAAGACCGACGTAGGACTTGGACGGTAGATGACGGAGATTCTGAAATGATCTGAACGAACAGCATCCGAAACCGCGGGACACGGCATTGTCTAGATGAAGAAATCGGGATGATGAGGTTTCAATGGGTTTGGATCTAGAGGACTTTCTCGGTCCCATGGGATCACTCCTCGGCCTTTTCCTCATCTTCAAGCTCGACGGCGGGCTCCTCAGAGGGAACCTCCTTTGCAAGGGCCTCTTCAGTCTCCTCCTCTGCGGACTGGATGTTAGCCGCGGACATGATGGACTCAGGCTCACCCTCTCCGGCGGCGAGGACTTCAGACTTACGAATCTCGATCCTTTTGATGGGGATAATAATGCGACAGGCCCTGGCCAACTCCTTGGCGAGGTCTCCGGAGACGATGTTCTTAACGATCTCGGAGAGGGTCCTCTCCTGTCCAATGGCAACGAGGGTCTTGTCGATGACCATCCTCATGGCGTCCTCTTGGGAAGACTGGATGCGCCTATCGGCGATGGACATGGTCTTGAGCCTGTAGATGAAGCCGTCCATGGTGACGATGTCTACGACGTGGTCGGTCTTGGTCTTCCTCCTGCGGGTTAGTCTTCTTACGTAATCGCTTGTAAGATTGTGACCGATAAAAGAGGTCTTGGCGTCATGTCCGTCTACGGATATGACCTTGAATTTCAGCTTAATGTGCATCTTGGAGAAGTCTCCGGTGAGGTCCTAGACGGTGACCTCAACAGTACGTCCGATAACGTACTCGGGGTCGGCGGAAGGGGTCTCTCC
>CAZXOR010000040.1:0-7411 GCA_964642395.1 uncultured Methanomassiliicoccales archaeon
TGTTGCATCTGTTGGTCAGGTCCAGATTAGCAATTGCAGAGCAGGAGAGCATGTCGATCCTCTGCCCGTCGATGACGATATAGACGGTGTCATCGTGGTTGTCCCCAATGGTACAGTCCATGGTGTTGTGCAGACCTACGCCGTCATATGCGAACTTCTCGGCCTTGAGGTACAGGTCGACGTCAGCCCAGTATACGTCCGAAAAGTAGCCGTGGTCGGGGCAGGTCTTCTCCATGTAGACCTTCCTGTCCTTTGCGAAGATGTTTGCTTCGATAATCTTACCGCATTCCGGGCAAATGGATTGGGTCTTCTTCGGAAGCCCTTTCTTTACTGCGTAGTTTGTTGCTGTTATCGTCATGTTACTGCCCTCGGAAGTAATTATAATATAAAAGTAGCATTGGCGAGAGTCCCGTCGCGCATCGGGGCAAAACGAGCCGACATGGCCGTCACGTGACCGCACGGTCCCCGTTTTATGCCCCTCCGCAGGGAGTTCCCTGTCATGATTTCGGACAGGTTCGGAGATATGCTGTTCGGCGTGGTCGCCGTGACGATCTTTCTGTCTATGACTGCCTTCGGGGCGGCGGTGGCCTTACAGTGACACCGCAGACGACGCCGGTGGGACGGCCGGAGGGCTGACGAAGACCGACACGGCCATGGTGGATATACAGGACTACATCATTCCCGGACTGGAGAATGTGGTAAGGAGATTGTCCTCTACCGGGGAGGGTTCGGCGGAGGAGGGCCATACCGTGGGCGAGCGTGCCGAGATCTTGCTGACGGAGGCGCAGAAGTAGCTAGTGTTCGAGTTCCCGATCTGGAGCGGGTATGTGAGGGCAGAGTTCCTGGGATGCAAGCTGGAGCTGATAGTTGAGTCCAATGATCTCGAGGGTACCTTAGGGTACAGCCCCGCGTACCTCAGGGGGACTGGGACGGCCCAGGTAAGGATCATAACCGAGGACGGGTCCGGCACCGCGGAAATCGACGTCAGCACACGGCGACTACGCCCTGTCCCTCTCGGCGGAAAAGCTAGAGATCTTCCGGTCGATGGCGGGTGGCGGCGGAGCGTCCATGTCATAGATGATAACCTACCAGCTCAGCAGTCTGGTACAATACCGCGTCATCAACAAGTACGGCTCCACGTCCGAGCACGGGTCGATGAGGACGTCATCCATCATCACGGTGGAGGACGTCTCCAGGACGTACCGGTGAACGCTGGAGGCGGCGAGGGGCATATGCTTCAGGGATGGGAACCTAGCATCCGAGAACCGTACTGACCTATCCGACCTCCTGACTCGGAGGACGGGACCGTCAAGATAGACCTCACCGTAGTGTATGTGCAGGCGCTGCTCTCGTTAACTGACGACATCGCCCTGTCATGGTTCGACTACTTCTGCGGGTTCCTGATACTCAACGCGCTGGAGCAGGTCCTGTTCCCGATCAGGGATACCATCGAGTCGCTCATGACTTTCTTCCTGAGAGATGAGGCAGTCTTTAACACCGTGCCGTACATCGAGGACACCATATCCTTGGCCTGGATCGACCCATCGGTATACAGGAACCCGGGGGCTGGAACGATCATGGTGATGTACGCCGGGATCATTGTTGTCGTCGAGAATCCCATCTTGGACGTGCTCTCAGCCGACTGACTCAATAACTTCAAGAAGAGGTACGGCAATAATATGAATTTTATCATGGACCTCATCCGAAGCGTCCTCAGGAGGGGCGCTGCGAACTTTTTTTTTACCGACATAGGTCTCGGGACCGTGTCTGCTCCAGCCAACCTCTTCGACGACACGTCATTCTTCGACACGTTGGCACAGCTGTTCGGCGCCGCTGGGTCGGACGCTGAGTTCATGATACGGAGGCGATGTCGGAGTCCTTTCCAGATACCCCAGTCACCGAGCCCTTCTACGGCGCCATAGCGAACGAGATAACCACTCATTCAGACGAGTTCGTCCTCTCCGGGAGCCTTGTCGCCTCCCTAACATAGGCTTTCGTCACCGCCATCCCCGAGGGCTCAAAAGTCACGGTGGAGATGTTTACTATATCCGACAAGTTCAAGTGCGTCCTCTTCGACTATAAGAGGCAGGTACGCTCGGATCTAGCACTGTTCGACGTCCTGTGGAACGTGACGGAATAAACAGGCGTGATAAGGACAGCCTTGGTGGAGATCTGCGCCTTCGAGCTCGATGTCCTGGGAGTTACCGGGCCCATCTCGAGAGGAGAGGTGTCATGATGGACAAGATAGTCAAGATGAACGGCATGAACCCCACGGCGGAATCACCGACCTCCCTGGGACGGACTTGTTCCGCCTTGAAAGCGACGACAGGGCCGTGACGGTGGAGACTCTCGATACGGAGATCTCCTCTGGGCTAGTAGCCAGGGAAGTTTCGATCGACAGGAGGCGTTGTGTCCACACCGTGGGGTTCCGCGAGGACCTGAATGTAGCATACTCTACCGTCTTCATGATAGAGATGGCGGACATTCTGGACGTCAGGATCGTCGGGAGCGGCGCTATGTCCGGGGCCATGGGAACGTCCTTGTCGGTCATCCGGGACTCGGTGGACGCTGCGGCGGTCCTGGAGGTCACCGTGGCTAGCGGATGAGCCCTGGATAGAACATAGTACGTCCAGAGCAGTACCTTCTACAGCGACCTGTAGGCACTGATACTGGAGGTTTTGGAGCCCCTCATTGAGCCCCTGAGAGAGCTAATGAGCATGATCAGGGACGTGATGACCACCATCTCCGAGTCGTTGGTCGAGATCCTGACCTTCGTGGCTGAACAGCTCGCCAGGATATACGACGTCCTAATGGACCCGTTGAAGAGCCTGAAGGAGTAGATCGAATCGGCCGCGGAGACTGTCTTCACAGAAGCCGTCCTGGACGTCCTGGGAGCATAGGTCTGGACGACCAGACCATGATATTCGAGTTATTCGGATGCACCCTATCGATCGAGACGGACATGGTCACCTGGGTAGTCAACACCAAGATCCTGTTGTCCGTGTTCTTAATGATTTCCGTTGCTGACTTGTCCGTGACCGTGGGGTTCACCGCCAAGGTCAGGGGGAGGTGGAGCTAGAGAACATGATTCTGACGGGCTTCGGCGGCATCAAAGTGACGGCTAGAAGTTCGAGATGAACGTGGACCTACTGATGCACGGCAGCAAGTACCCACGTTGGACGCTAAGGTCTGCAACACGGACATCCCCCTGGCAGCGCCGAAGCTGAAGAACTACTACGAGATGAACATCACCATGAGCAATGTTCCGGGTCTGAGGAGCGTTATTGGCAATTCCGATCGGTGATGTCAAGGTGGGTCTGGACTCGGGATTCGATCTAAAATATTCTGACCTTATGAAGAATGACCTGATCATCAACGAGTTCGAGTCCATCCCGCGAAGGAAGACCGCACTCACGAGTGAGCGGAGTTGCTGAACAACTCCGCCGCGTCCATAGACCGAAATCCTGAGTTTGTTATTTATACTCGTTGCGCACGTATATCTTCGCGTCTGTGTGTGAACGTTAAGTACAATGACAAACTCAGGATCAAAAGAGACGAGTGATACGATGATTGGAACTACATCATTGCTTCATATTTATAGTTTCATTTTATTTTTTATCTGACTTTAATCACAAAGCAGACCTATTTCCATAATTTTACGAAGCCGGAAGCGGTATGATAATAAAGCATCAAGCATAACGGCGTTTCATGGAGATTCCGGTCGACGAGGATGTTAGGCAGTATATAATATCCCAAAAGTGCGATTTCCGCATCTGCACTGCATGCAGGGG
The DNA here is from genome assembly GCA_964642395.1 of uncultured Methanomassiliicoccales archaeon. GTDB lineage: Archaea > Thermoplasmatota > Thermoplasmata > Methanomassiliicoccales > Methanomethylophilaceae > Methanoprimaticola. The sequence goes on from CAZXOR010000040.1 coordinate 3,792, forward strand.
TCCTACGCTGGTCCCTATCAGTGTCAAGAGACCCAAGAAGACTGACATCAGGATCCCCATAGGCGACCAGTTTCTGTACATCTCTATGGTGCAGGCCAAGTACATTGACCGTGTATCGATGGATATGCTTTACAACAAGGAGGACATCGACTCCTGCCCGGCGTTCTACACCAGACGCTACTATTGAGCCGATTCGGTTCATTCTGACTGCCGCCTCGGCCGATATGCGGGCGAGGCCGTCCAGGTCGATCCTCTTGCTAAACGCAATCACCTTCTCGGGGTTGGCTTCAGTTATGGGCTTCAGAGGGACGATGCTGCAGCCGTGACCAGGCCTTATCGAGATGTCGTACGTGCCGATTTCTTTCGCTACGGCCTCAATCTCTATCTTATCCATGCCTATGAGGGGCCTCACGACTGGGAAGTCCAGGCCGATGTTCTCCGACCTGATGTTCTTAAGGGTCTGTGAAGCCACCTGGCCAAGGGAGTCGCCCATGACTATGCCGGAGCATCCCAGGATCTTCGCCAGCTCCCTGGCTGTCCTCTGCATCATGCGTTTACACATGACGCACTGGTAGGGGCGGTCGCATTCGCGGGCTATGGCGTCCTGGGAGGGGCCATGGGGCGCGAAGTAGAGGGGCATCTTCCTTCCGGTGACCTCAGAAAGGCACTCGGCAAGGGCTTTGGCGTCGTCCGAGCTGGCATCCTCTGTGTAGGGGCGGTTGTCCATATGGAGCAGGGTAACGTTCGCCCCCAGGGAGGCCATTTTGTACGCGGCGACGGGCGAGTCAATGCCGCTGGACATTAGGGCGACGAGCCTCATTGAATTTCCACGTCACCGTAGTCGTCGGCCAGCTTGCGGGGCATGCTATACCTGCATTCAGGGCAGTAGAGCCCGGTACCCTTTCTGACCATCTCGGTCTTGCACTTAGAGCAGAGGGCTCTGATGCATCCGAGGTGGTCGTCCTTGGTGATGAGCTGGAGAGATGGCTTGGTCCCGGTGACCCTAGCCCTGATGATATCACCCTTCCTGAACTCCTTGGAGACGTCGTCGGTGTACTTGGGAGAGATCTTGGACACGTGGATGGTCGCGTAAGTCTCCCCTCCGAGGGTTCTGTCGCTGCCAACTTTGCCAACAACGTCCACGGTGGCCATCGTGTTCCTGATGTCTGCGACGACGGCGTACACGATATCTCCATTCTTCAGGACGTTGGGGGGGTTAGGGGAGACAACCTTGATGATACACTCCTCGTCATCGAGCTCGAGCACGCCCACCTGCGCAGCGTAGACGGTGCCGTCCTGGGAGAACGTGCCCTCGCCGCCCATGTACTCCTCCTCGATCGCAATCTCATCTCCGGGAAAAACAAGTTCTGAATTCATTATGAATCACCTTATGTTAACGACAGTGACGTCAACACTCATCTTGGTCTTTTTATGAAATGAGAACATATGCGGGATTTCGTACTTATAGGTTTTACGCCAGGCCACCGATCTTCCACGGCTTTCACAGAAGTCCTCCACGAACTCCAGGGTCTCAGCTATATGGATGGAGTACACACACCCGGAGACTTCCATGGCCTTCTCCAGGAACGCCCTGTCCGCGTTTCGGCGCTGGCATCCGAACGGCGGGTTCATGAATACAGTGTCGGCGTTTTCCCGGACTTCGCGCACGTCCACCTTGTGGAACTCGATCTCCGCACCGAAGGACTCTGCATTCCCCCTGGCGATATCCAGGACGGACTCTGAAATGTCGTATCCCGTTACCATCCCCGCACCGAGGAGCCATGCGCCGATGGAAAATATCCCTGTTCCGCAACCCAGGTCGAAAACCTTCATACCCTCGACATCGCCATTGCAGTAGGCTGTGAACAGTATGTCCGCCGCCATGGTTGCAGGAGTCATGTATTGCTCCAGGGAGGGGTCCGGATCCGCTAAACCTTTGACCGATTCGAGCTTGATCTCCAAGTTCCTTTTCCTCATCAGACCATGCATTTATCACGCGCGCTTTATTGGATGCGGTCGGTCGGGACGACTATTGGATACATGCTCCAATCATCTCCGATTTTCGCACATATGGCACATGTGTCTGGGATGCTCGCGCGAATGCAAATTTAGGCAAACCAACTAAATCATTATATATAATGCAAAACTAATGGTCAGAGCAGAAGTGTCTACTGGGTTCAGATGTCTAAAGTAGGCATGTTCAACCCTTAAAAACGATTTACCGGGATGGACCTTAGTTCGTTCCGGCTATTTTACACTCCTGTTCGCTGATTGATTGTCTATCAGCTCTCGTCGTTCTCTACATTACGTTATTCGTTGAATGTGTATCGATATTCGTAGAGCCGTGATGACACTTTTATTATGTCGGACCCGATTCGAATCATGCATATATGGATATGCACATCTTTATCGAGGGGGTATCCGACTGTCAAAAATCAAGAGAGCCATCATCAGCGTCTCGGAGAAGAGCGGTATTGTGGATTTCGCCAAGGAGCTGGCCGATGCCGGAGTCGAGATCATTTCAACTGGCGGGACATACAAACTTCTGAAAGAGAACGATATCGCGGTGACCGAGGTTGCCGAGGTCACGGGGTTCCCTGAGATGCTCGACGGCCGCGTAAAGACCCTCAACCCCAAGATCCACGCGGGGATCCTCGCACGCAGGGACGTGAAGGAGCACATGGAGGCCATCTCTGCCAAGGGAATCGAACCCATTGACATGGTGGTGGTGAATCTGTACCCTTTCAAGCAGACCGTGCTGAAGGAGAACGTGGGGTTCGACGAGGTGGTTGAGAATATCGACATCGGTGGACCCAGCATGATTCGCGCGGCCGCGAAGAATTACAAGTACGTGACCGTGGTGACGGACCCGAACCAGTACCCCGCGATTCTGGCTGAGCTCAGAGAGAAGGGCGAGTTATCCGAGGAGCTCCACGGCAGGCTCATGGCGGAGGCTTTCGTGAATACCGCGAACTATGACAGTATGATCGCCTCCCAGATGTACAAGCATTTCTGCAAGGGTTTCCCCAAGTACTTCCCCATACCCCTGGAGAAGGTCGAAGACCTCAGGTACGGCGAGAACCCCAACCAGGCTGCTGCCTTCTACAAGGATCCCTTCACCCCTAGGCCAACCGTGGCTAGAGCGAAGCACCTCCAGCACGGCAAGCAGCTGTCCTACAACAACATCTTAGACCTAGACAAGGCTATGGATATCTGCATGGACTTCGAGAGGCCGACGGCGGTCGTGATGAAGCACACCAACCCTTGTGGGTTGGCCTCGGCCGATAACATCTACGACGCCTTCATGACGGCGTATAATGTCGACCCCCTCTCCGCCTTCGGATGTGTCATCTGCCTCAACAGGAACTGCACCGTGGAGGTGGCCAAGGAGATCTCCCAGCACTTCGTTGAAGCTGTCATCTGCCCTGACTACGATGAGGGGGCAGTGGAGATCATGGAGGTCAAGAAGAACATTCGCCTGTTGAAGACTAACTGCCCTATCGGTCCCTCTCAGAGGATAAGGGAGTACAAGATGAAGAAGGTCCAGGGCGGGATGCTGGTGCAGACCGACGAGGACGTGCCCATCGACCCGAAGAACCTGAAGGTCGTCACCAACCGCG
>CAZXOR010000041.1:0-7352 GCA_964642395.1 uncultured Methanomassiliicoccales archaeon
TGGTGCCCATAGAGGACGGCGACCGTGCGGAGGCGCTGGTGGCCATGGGTAAGAAGGTGGTATCCATTGACCTGAACCCGCTTTCCCGCACGTCCAGGGTCGCCACTGTCCCCGTCTGCGATGATATGTCCCGTGCACTGGATAACATCACCCGCTTTGTGGGAGAGTTGAGAGGCGACCGTGAAGCAATATTAAAAACGCTAGACGGTTTCTCCAACACAGCCAACCGCCGCTGGGCCGTGGAGTGCATCTGCGATTCGCTTATGAAGGGTCTGGAAGGAGAATGATTCAATGGACGAACTCGTAAAGAAAGGGTCCCTGAGGCTACACTGGGTCGAGTCCCATATGCCGGTCCTCATGGACATTCGCAAACGCTTCATCAACGAGCAACCTCTCGCCGGCATGAAGATCGGGATGGCCCTCCACACTGAGGCCAAGACCGGGATGCTGGCCGTCACCCTAGCGGACGCCGGGGCGACGATCAGCCTGGCCAGCTGTAACCCCCTGTCCACCGACGACTCCGTGGCCGCCGCCCTCAGGGAGGAGTACGGTCTGAACGTCTATGCCAAGAAATGGGAGTCCTAGGAGGAGTACTATGTCAACCTCAACGCGGTGCTGGATATGAGGCCCGACTTCATCATCGACGATGGCGCCGACCTGATCGCCATGGCCCACACCACCAGGCAGGACGCTCTGCCCAACGTGAAGGCCGCCAACGAGGAGACCACCACCGGGGTCGTCCGTCTCAAGGCGATGGCCAAAGATGGGGCGCTGAGGTTCCCGGTCCTGGACGTGAACGATGCTAAGATGAAGTTCTTGTTCGACAACAGGTATGGCACCGGGCATTCCACCTTTGACGGCTGGATGAACGCGACCAACCTGATTGTGGCCGGCAAAAGGCTGGTGGTCGCTGGATACGGATAGTGCGGGAAAGGTGTCGCCATGATAGCCAAGGGTCTGGGCGCCAGCATCATCATCACTGAGGTCGACCCGATCAAGGCCATCGAGGCCAAGATGGACGGGTTTAAGGTCATGAGGATGGTGGATGCCGTGAAGGTCGCCGACATCGTGATCACCGCAACCGGATGCAAGGATATCATCTCCGCAGAGCATCTAGCGGTCATGAAAGACGGCTGCATAATGGGTAACGTAGGGCACTTCGACAACGAGATCAACAAGAACGCCCTGGACGAGATGTCCGCGGAGAAGGTCAGGGTGCGCGACTTCATCGACGAGTACAGGACGAGAGACGGCAGGTCCCTGTACTTGATTGGGGAGGGCAGGCTGATGAATCTGACCGCTGGGCAGGGCCACCCAGCGGAGATCATGGATATGAGCTTCTCCACCCAGGCGTTGGGGATCGTGTATATGACCCGCCATTATCAGGAGATGGGTAACGAGGTTTACGCCGTGCCTGACGAGATAGACCAGGAGATCGCTAACATCAAGCTGATGTCTATGGGTGTCACCATCGACACCCTGTCCGAGGCACAGGTGAAGTACGTCACCGGCTGGGAGGAAGGGACCTGAGCGACCCCTTTCTGTCGGTCTACGGCCACGTGACCGTGGATTAGATCATCGAGATAGACGAGTTCCTGCCTCCGGGTATCACTGCCGACGTACTATTCAAGAAGACCACATTGGGCGGAACCGGTCCCAACATTGCCGTGGCAGCAGCGAAGCTTGGATGCCCCACGGCGTTGTGCGCGTTCGTAGGACCAGACTTCCCAGTCAAGTACATGGACTTCATGAAGGGGTCAGGTCTCATCATGGATGAGATCGTCACCCTGGACGGGGAGGAAACGTCCACCTGCGTCATCATCAACGACCGCGATCTGGCTACCCGGGTCTTCTTCTACCAGGGGCCCCAGGGACACGCGGACCAAACGGGTGTCAGGCTCACTGGGATGGCGAAGAGATCCGCCAACGTGCACTTCTGCACCGGCCAGCCTTCGTACTACATCTCCCTGATGGGGGAGCTCGAGGGAAGCCGCAGGATAGCCTTCGACCCAGCCCAAGAAATCCACCGCGTGTGGAACGCCGATTTGGTCTCCAAGGCTGTGCCGCTGGCCGACGCCTTATTCTGTAACGATCTGGAGGCTGGAACCATTCAGAAATATCTGCAGCTGGACGATGTCATGGAGATTGACTTGCCCCTGGTGGTCCGCACCGAGGGTGACAGGGGGAGCACCGCCAAGATCGGCGACGAGGTCATGCGCATACCCGTGGTGAAGGACGATAGGGTCGTGGACGTAACCGGGGCCGGCGATAGCTTCCGCGCCGGCTTTTACGCCGCACTGTACCGCGGGTTCGACGTACCGGAGGCCCTCGTGGTTGCATCTGCTGTGTCCTCCTTCGTCGTGAAGGAGGTCGGTGCGCTCACCAACACGCCCACATGGGAGGCCGCTCTGGAGAGGGCGGAGCCCTACCTCGGGGAGATCTGCTGACTATCGCAGGGTCCCTGAGAGCAAATCTCTTATAGTATGTCGTGGGGACATTGATCCTTATGGCCTGGAACTTCCGCATACTAAATTTTGATTCGTCTTTCTCGGCTTCATAGGCCCAGGGAGGACGAAGCGAAACCAGGGCCGGTATTCTTTGAGCCGGACTTCATCTGCGGTTGATTGACCATCTTCTGCGCAGATCACCAATTCTCTCTAGGAGCCCTTTTCTTTTCATTACGGATATCTCCCTGGTCACAGTGCTCCTGAGCACCCTGAGCCTCTGCAAGATCTCCGTCGTGGTTATCTTGTCGTCTTCGGAGATCATATTTGCGATCCTGTCCTTCAAGCTGGTCACGATGTTGCTGTTTCTTGTCAGCGGGACCATTACCATGATCGTCTCGGACTGAGCGGTCTCGCTGAAATCTAGATCCGGGAACCCGTTGCTGCGATAAGTTCCGATTATGTTCCTGATTCCTGTGCCGCCCCTCTCAGACCTTCTTATGAAGTTTAGCACTGAGGAGCATGGCGTTGCGAGGGTCGCTGTGTCCCCCTTCCTTGGCCTCCTCTACTGGGATTCTGAAGGTTCCCGAGTTGGAAACATCGCCATGCCTAAACGTATCTCGATGACCAGCCCGCCGCGGCCCCAGCAGTCGGCGTTGGAGACGGCGTTAGTCAGTGCCTTCCTGAGCATCCTGGTCACGTCTGTGTCATCTTCACGGGTCATCTAGTCCGGGACCCTGAACCCCGTGTTGACGAAGAAAGGCATCCTGATTGCCGCCATGGTGTAGAAGTCGAACAGGTTTCTGCTCCACTCCGGTGTTCCCAACAGGTAGCACCTGGTCCATTCGAATCCATCGTTCTCGTACTCCCTGTAGTCGAGTATGAATCTGGGCACTTCCAGGGCTATCGTGCTGAAGCATCCGAACATCATCAGTCCTGCCATAGTCGATACGATGGCCTCATTGATCTTTTGAGCGGTGCCAATAAGCCTGAGGAATTCTTTCAGGGGTTCCTTCAGTCATGAGTTCTCTGGCAGTCTGGCAGGCATCGTGTTGTGGTAGGACTCGATGGACTCGCCATCGAGGTCGTCGAGGGTCGCCCACTCAGACGGCAGGATGTCCTGGTCTCTGCAGATGCATTCCTTTACTTGGCGCTTATCTTGGCGGGGGTACAATAGTAATCTCCAGACTCGTTCCTCTTGAAAGTACCGTTCTCCGCTGAACCGACATACACCGAGCGTACCAGGTGATGGGTCTGGGTACGTTCATCACTATGAGCTTTTCTTCGTTAACGTTGACGATCTCGATGTCCTCGCTCGTCACGATGTTGATGCTGATCTTAACACGATTGTTCAGAGTGCTCCAGATTTCGTCGCGTCTTAAATCTGCATCCTTCAACCTCGTGTGTCAAGCCCATCATTATCCTCACGTTCGGATAGACAGATCACCATCATTCCGCCACACGTGTTAGCGAGCGTGGAGTAGATCTCCCAGACATCGCGTCCGATTGCCGATTTGGCTTAAAAACAGTTGTTTTTCAAGTTCATGCAACAGCCGTTTTGATAATAAGCAGATTCATGCGTTAAGTTATGATATTATATTTAAAATTATGCGTTTAGATTTGATTCTAGTTTGAAGTTATGATTCTAATCGAACTAAAAAAGACTTGAGAAGACTAGAACCGGCTGTCCGGTCCGCACAACGGTCTCAACGTTCCTTTTCGAGGTGGCATGACATTATGACCAAACAATCTCTGCATGAGGTATGAATTCGAACTGGAGGTCGATGAAAGCTAGACTATGGACGAATACTGTTTCATAATTACAGTAAGGATGTCGAAGGGAGGATGACAATCATTTCTTCAGTGTTGTTGACGACGGTTTGGGGTCTGAGGAAGATACTTTCTCGATAATCCATGTCAACGACGGCACCGTGCGCGTCTGGAGCAGCAAGAGTGACATTGTGGTTCAGGCCACCGTCAAACCTACTACGAGAGTGACCTAGTCCGTCGATTAGCCTCCGAGAACACGGACGTGAGCACCGATCAAACCGGCATCGTAACCATTCTGGACTATTCGAGAGGAAATCGTCGTCACGGTGACACCGTCAAGGAAACCCAATAGACGGCCTCAAGAGTCGGTGTCGAGGTACCACTCCAGGAAAAGGTGGTGGAAGTTTCACCGACCCGTTCTGGTCCCCGTGGCCTTTCTGGTCCGACGACGTTTCGGACCCTCTATTGTTTTTTGAGTTTGTCACTTGTACTCAGTGATGCGCACAAATATCAGCTAACAAACTCATGTTGTATGTCGTAGGATTCATATGCTATGAATCAATCCAACTTAATTCCTGGTTATTCAAGTTTCAACCCTGAATCATATAGAGGGAGCGAACATCTCCACAGAACTCAGAAACATCATTAACGGTGACAGGCATCCCAACACCATCATGGCAGACATTATGATTCGCAAGAGGAAAAGGATGAGGAGTAAGGAGGTCAGGGTCCTCGCCAAGGAGCTAGAGGAGATCATGGGCGTCCCAGTGTTCACGGAGGACGACAGGGTCGACATGGCGGAGAGCTTCGATTACGGACTCATCTTCGTCAAGAGCGATATACTCGGACTCGTCTATGACGGGAAGCCCTTCCTCACGGTCAGGGGAATCTTAAAGTATGGGCCGGATAGGAGGGCCGTCACTGTCGATATGGGTGCGGTGCCCTACATCACTAATGGGGCCGATGTCATGGGACCCGGGATTACCGAGGCCGACCCCGCCATAGCCGAGGGCGAACTAGTCTGGATCAGGGACTCCAGGAACGGCGCGCCTCTAGCGGTGGGCGTCGCGCTGAGGCCCGGCGATGCGCTGGCGTCAATGGAGCCCGGTAAGGCTATCAAAACGATCCACTACGTGGGCGACAAACTCTGGAAGGCCGGTGAGTGAATGAGGGGGTCCAAGGTCATCCAGGACCCGGTCCACGGCAGCATAGTAGTGGATGGGGTTTTCCTGGAGATGTTGGACCGCCACGAGATGCAGAGGCTCAGGTCAGTGAAGCAACTGGGCCTCGGCAACCTCGTGTTTCCCGGGGCGAACCACACCCGCTTTGAGCACTGCCTTGGGACGTACCACCTCGCCGGAAGGATGGCGGAAGTTATCGGGCTGTCCCGGGAGGATTCCGATGCCGTCCGCATGGCGGGGATGCTGCATGACGTTTGCCATCCTCCGTTCTCCCACACCCTGGAACCGGCGATGGAGGACGCCACCGGGCTGGACCACACGGAGCTGGCGAGAGCGCTCATTATGGGCATCGTACCGAACCATCTCCCCGGTAGCGAGGACATCCTCGGGGGGCTGCCGACCATGGCCGAGACGATGGAGTCAGCTGGGATATCAGCGGAGGCGGTGTGCGACATAATCGCCTCCCCGGAGTCCATGGGGGAGGAGGCCCTGGACAGGTTCTGGAACAAGCACGAGTGCTTCCCGTCTAAGTACTATGCCCACCAGATCATTCACGGCCCAGTGGATGCCGACCAGATGGACTACCTCATGAGGGATGCCCACTATACCGGCGTGTCCTACGGCAGCATAGACTCGGAGAGATTGATCAAGACCATGATGGTCATGAACGACCGCATTGTCCTACGGAGAAGAGGTATCACAGCAGCAGAGGGCCTAATGGTGTCGCGCTCGCTGATGTACACATCTGTGTACTTCCATGAGACCGTCCGCATCGCGCAGAGGATGTTGACCAAGGCGGTGGAGGGGAGCGATCTTGACCTATCGGACATATACCTCCGTGGGGACTCCGACATAATGTCCATGGTGGCCGCAACCGGCGGGAGGCCGTCCCGCAACATCCGCAGGATACAGGCCAGGATGCTGGACAAGAAGGCGTTCGCGGTCTACAGCGAGGACATGACCGACGAGAAGGCGGAGGTCTTGCTCCGGTACGCCGGAAGGGAGGGTGCCCGGAGGCTAGAGCGCGAGGTGGCCGACGCCGCCGGCGTGGACGTGTTCGACGTGGGCGTGGAGGTAACATCGAGCTCGAACCTCCAGGGCAAGATGAGGATCGACAAAACTAACGTGGTCATAGCGGACGATGGCGGGAGGGTGAAGTCTCTTACCAGGTTCTCGCCCATAGCGAGATCGCTGCAGGTCAGGGACCCATACGGGTGGGCCGTCCTGATCTTTGCCCCGGAAGGGGAGAGGGAGGCAGTCCGCAGGGCAGCGGAGAGGGTCTTGGGACTCCGAAGGTCAACCCTTTATCACGCCGATGGGTGTGAGCTTCGCCACCGTTGTGGTGAGGCCTGCGTCGCAGACCACGCCGATGACCTCGTCGACGTCCTTGTATGCCTCGGGGGCCTCCTCGAGTATCCCCTCCATGGATCCGTTCCTGAGGTAGATCCCTTTTTCGGACATCTCCCTCATGACGCCGTCCACGGTAAGCGTGTCGACGGCCGCTTTCCTGGACATATTTCTTCCGGCCCCGTGGCAGGACGACCCGAAGGTCTGCTCCATGGAGCCTCTTCTGCCTGCGAGTACGTAGGTCCCGACGCTCATGTCACCAGGGATTATGACCGGCTGGCCCACGTCGCGGTATTTCAGCGTGACTTCGGATCTCCCGGGCGCGAAGGCGCGGGTGGCGCCCTTCCTGTGCACGAGGACGTCCTCGTGGTGGCGGTCAATGTCGTGGCGCTCCTTCTTGGCAATGTTGTGGGCCACGTCGTAGACTACATCCATCCCCATGTCTTCGGCGGACCCGCCTAGGATCCTCTCGAAGGACTCCCTGATCCAATGGGTGATCATTTGCCTGTTGGCCCAGGCGTAGTTGGCGCCGCAGCACATGGCCTTGTAGTAGTTGTCCCCCAGCCTGGAGTCCAGCGGGGCGCAGGCCAGCTGCCTGTCCGGCAGGGAC
>CAZXOR010000042.1:0-7276 GCA_964642395.1 uncultured Methanomassiliicoccales archaeon
TTCCGTACATAGGAATGCTCTCCTGTTATCTAGATAACGATAATTTAGAACTTCTATATAAATATGGCTGATGAAACACGGATTCCCGTCGCAGATTGGCTCAGCTCGTTCAATTTCACGTTTCGGGGTGCTGGCTCACCGGTCCCGAACATGTGCTGATTGGTCAATCCCTGTCCCAGGTGTCATCGCTCGGTCTGATGAAGCTTCTGAACCCTCATACATTTTCTTCAGCCGCTCGATGTCGGAGTAGTCCACTATGATCTCTCTTTCAGGGTCTACTGCGTCTGTGAACGATGCCGCGAACAGGGGTAGTGACGGACACCTTCGTCGTCCACAAAGATGTTGCGGGTCTCGAACAGATGCCGAGACATCCATACTCCCTCATCGGCGTGTTCAGCGATTTGCAGCGGCGGTTGCCTCCTGATTTGACCTCGATGCAGTACATCCTGCCCTAAACGACGGTGACGAAATCGACCTCCAGACCGAAGGGCTTCGAGATGTACATGAACCTCCTTCCCTGGGCGGCGAGCGCCTGCGCCACCGTGTTCTCCACCACGGCCCCTAGATTCACGACGCGTTTCCGTAGAACACCTTCGTGAGCACGGACTCGTCATAGCGGGAGATTATAACGCCAGTGTCCAGCATGTACAGTTTGGATGTGTTGACGGAGCAGCTCTCTTTCAGCAGGCTGATCGGATTGCTCACTCTCTTGCATGATAGCGTTATATTGGCCAGGGACAGCCAGCTTAGGGTCGGTACGAAGTATTCGAACTCTACTGCCCTGTTTTCGTGTGGCCTCCTCCTTCGTCCCTTCGGATTGCTTCGACGTCTCCACTCTTGAACATGAACCTCTTGTTCTTGCCGGCGAGAGCATTGCGGGGATGGAGTCCAGGGTTAGCGGTCTGTCCTTCTTTTCGGCGTATTTAAAAATGTCGTTCACGTATTCTTCTATGAGTTCGTCGAACACCTTCCTAAGACCGGAAAACGTGTTCGTTCCCATGAATGAAGAGACCGCCGTGGGCATCCCGCTCACAATTATGTATTAGTGATGGATCTCGGTGAACGTGGAGAAGAGAGACTCGTCGATGGGTACCCTCTCGCGGATGCATCTCCTCACTTCGTCGATGGCACTTCAAGGCATGTCGAGGACCCAGAGGAACTCCTCGAAGTCCATCAGATGCATGATCTCCCTTCTCGAGTACCTCATCGGATAAAGGGGGACCTCCTTCATCCCGATCAAGCAGGAACCCGGATGTGATTATTCTGTACCTGCTGTCTTCAGCGAACAGCTTTAGAGCAGTTCTGGCGCGTGGACAATCACTGCATATCGTCCAGGAAAATCAGTATTTTTTCCGGGACAAATTTGAAGTCCCTGAACCGGGCATTTATGGCCATTATGACGGTGTCCACGCCCGGTCACCGTCGAAGATCCTGCAGTTCCCCACATCGTCTTAGAGGTTGATTTCCAGAAAATGGAATCTTAAACGTTGTCTGCCAAACTCCCTGACGGTATACGTCTTGCCGACGTTTCTGAAGCCGTCGATCATCATGGTCTCGTGTTCGTCCGAGTCCGCCCACTCTCCCTGTTGTCGTGATCTTCCTGTGCATCTGGAGATGTGGTTGAGGTGTTTTAATGATTCTGTTTCTACTTTAATATATATTGTCTCACTTTAACGTATATTTAGGACTAGGGGATCTCTCCGACTTCTCGTCACTGATGACGGAAACGATTCCGTCTGGCTGCTCTGCCGCTATCTTCTACTCCTGGAGGCCATCGGAGCATCCAACGATGCCTGACGGCCGGCACTGCGTCGAATTTACCGTCAAGATACCTGCGAAAGATGTCCGCGTCCTTTCTCACGCCCTCAAACTCGGTGAGGCAGTACAGCTTGGACACACTGTCGTCGCGACTCTTGTTCACGAATCATATCCGGTCCCTGCAGAGCAGCTCATGATGTCTATGAGCCCTATGTCGTGGATATTCGCTACGAGAGAGCACCGTTGTGGTTGTTTCCACAGACGAATTGCCTGATGATCCAGCGCGTCAGTGCGGGGTGGATGTCCAACTCGTCGATGACCAGTACCCTTCCGTTCTCCAGGGCGTCGATGAGCGGCCCACGAAGCCGAACATAACCTCGTGCCTGCGGACTCGAGCTCTATGGAGAACGTCTTGCTATCCTTGTCGATGGCCAGGGAGCCGAAGTCATGCATGGAAGATGTCCCTGGTGGACAGCGTCTTCACTCACGAAGTGCCTTCTCATAGAATTTCGGTGGGATGTTCTTCCTAATGTCGGCCAGCCTGACCTATCTCTCGTCGTAGGTGAAGTCACTGATGCCGAGGTCGGCGGTGTCGAGGGCCATGATAATCATGTCTTCCTCTCTGGATAGTTATCGCAGTATCTGCAGGAACTCTGAATCAACACGCCCGGGTCCGAAAGCACGAAGATGAAGCCGCCCATGATGGCATCACGGACTCTGGTGCATACGGGGTCACCACCGACGACGGTTATTGTGAGATATATCTACGGGGCTGTCATTGACACGATTCTCTTTCTGGTGCCGGTGAAATCGGCCGAATTCGTCCTGTAGAACACCCTGACCTTGCGTCTCTTGGAATAGTGGAAGAGAGACTCGTCGGTTACTCGCCCTTCATGTGCTCTACCCTGTAATTGTACAACACACCATCGATGATGAGGTAAATCCTCATCGAATCAGGGATTCTCTGCACTCCTCCGAAAGCTTGTACGGGTTGTAGGACTAGATGCTTCGGTCCACGGTTCTGATGACCCTGGTCAGGACATAAATCACCTCCGTAACGAAGGACTTACCGGCGGCGTTTGGACCGAATATTATCGCCAAAGAGAACACGTTTACCTCTGAAGAGCCAAGATCGAGAACGTTATTCGGATGTTCTGTGATCTTGGTTGCCTCCATACTCATGGTCATGTCGTCTCTGAAGGGGTCGAAGTTGCTCACTGTGAAATCCAACAGCATTGCATCGTTCCCTTTGCATCTCTGTGGTATATTACGTTGTTTGAGATGAAGATTGTGAAAAAATCTTACAGAACGCAGTTTAATACGTTAAATATTGATGTCTAAGGCTAATTCATGCAGTTACTTGAATTACGCTGAACGCGTCATGCCTTCTCAGATCAATATCCTAGATGATAAGCTTCGGAAAATTGTCAGATCTCCCATCGCAGCGGCCTGGTGTCGTCGAAATCGCCGGACATCCTGAGTCCCAGTTCCATCCCGGCTCTCACAAGCTCGACCCTGGCGGCGGGAGACACCCGTATCCTCATCCTGGTTAGACGAGCGGAGTCGGCATTCCTAAGGTTCAAAAGGTCATGGTACACCGTCTCGACCCCTGCGGCGGCGACGGCCTTCATCAGGTCCCTTTCACCCCCCTCCAGGGTGGACATCACCGGAGCTACTAGGACGTAGGCCTTCACACCCGCCTTTAGGAGCCCTCTCAGGGCGTCAAGCCTGGCGCCGGGAAGCGGGGCGCCCGGCTCGGTGATCTTGGACACGCGGTCGTCCACCGTGGTCATGGTAATGCACACCGTGGCCCCCATCTCCCGGAGAAGGTCCGCGTCCCTTAAGACCAGATCAGACTTGGTGTGCACATGGACCCTCCTGCCTCTGTCCCGGAGGATCTCCAGGCACATCTGGGTCAATCTAAACCTCCTTTCGGCGTACTGGTACGGGTCGGTGACGGTCCCTAGCCCGATGATGCCCTCCACCCCGGGCAGCTCCCTGGCCAGGCGCTCGGGGATGTTCCTCTTTACCCTGACCACCCTCCACTGGGACGGGTCGCTGTGAGTCACCCCCGGGGCGTAGCAGTAAACGCAGCCGTGGCTGCACCCCCCATAGGGGTTCAAAGCGTAGTCCAGGCAAGTTAGCCCGGAGGGGGAGAGGGCACGGGCGCACTCCACGATCCTGTACTCGCCGTCCCATTCGCCCCGGCCCTCGATGAAGTCGGTAAGCATGGTGTCAATAATAGTCCTCGATCCTCCTCTGCACTATCCAGTCGCGCATGACCTCGGAGTTTCTGATCCAGGTGTCGCGCTTGATGTCCATCACCCTATCCACGTGGGCCAGCGCCTGGTCCAGGTTCTCGTAGTGGTACGGGACGGTCTTCAGCGCCGCGCGCACATTCTCTCTGACGTTCCAGACGCCCACCGGCATCACGTAGCCCGGGTGGGCCTCCCTCATGATCACCGCCCCGGCGGTGCGCCTCTCCCTGGTCAACAGCTCGTTGACTGCCATCCTGGAGGCATAGTAGCATCCCCCGATATGGGCGTACCCGGTCCTGCCGTCGAAGAACTCGCAATCCGAAATGATGTCGACGGTTTTTCCGGTAGGGTTCCAGGTGGTGTTGGGGTACCAGGCTTCGATGAGATCGAACCTCCAGGTGCAGGGCATGAGCATGACGATCCACCTGTTGTCCAGCTGCTCCCATTGATAGATCCTGAAGTCGTCTATAGTTTCATAGAACCTGGTGGTCTTCAGCATGTTCCTGCCGATTATGTCGTCCACGGCGGTGATGCTCCACCTTGTAGGTACGAAGCGGCGGTTCTTTCCTATACCCATGGTGCCCACCGAGAACGCTTTCTCGATCTCAGAGATGAGCGTCCCGTTCCTGTAGGCGGCCACCACGGCGTCGGCGGCCTTCATATCAGTGTCGTAGAAGCTGCGTTCCAAGTTCCTCTCTAACCTTCCGTTCCCCATCCTCATGGACTCCATCCTTGCGGACGGGCCAAAGGGCTGAACCTCGTCGTCGAGGACGATCCTGCCTCTGGGCTTATGCGTGAAGGAGGTCTCGATGTCCACCGGTCTCTCGATGAGTGCCAGCTCTTGGACGTCGTTCACTATCCTCTCGGACCTGGCGAAGTCCCTGGCGTCGATACGGTACTTCCCGCGGACCAATTTGAACCTGAAGTCCACGATCTCATCGATGGTCTTGCCCATCCACATCTCTGGTCTGTCCATAACCGTGGTGTCGCCGAACTCCGGCGGGAGCAGCGGGCCAATGTCCACTTTCGGGTACCCATACCTCCCTACGAATATCGCGGGAGGGCTAGAGCCGGCTAGGTCCTTCATGTCGATGAGCGGCATGGTGCGCTGCTGGGAATAGAACTTGATCAACAGAGGGCAACGGTCCTTGCCGCAGAGCTTGTGGGCCCCCTTGCAGACGACACACAACCCGTTTTTGACCGGCAAGTCGTTGGCCTTTATGGCCCTCTCGAAGAACGCGCTGCCTGCCGCCATGGAACCGAGATACGGGAATCAAGTGATAAACGCATGGATGAGAGGAAAGCAGAAGCCAGTTGGAATCGCTTCCGTGCAAGGGGGCTGACTTCTACTTTGACAATAAGGTTCCTTCAGGAATTATAAACTTTCGTTCTTTTTGTACAAGATGGCTCTATATAATAAGGTTGAAAAGGCAAGTTTAGGAACTTAGACCAAACCAGGCAAACCAGAATTGTTGTAGGAAGCCGGCGCTTGGTTTTGGGATGCGGAGTAGCCCTCACCAAAGCGCCTGTTTAACGATTGGGACAGCCACTACCTCGGTTGAGATCTCCAGCCTGCCGTTGCAGAGGCAGACTATGGCGATGAAGTAATCGATATTCTTGAACCCCTTGGCCATCCTGCGAGTGGTCTGTATGTTGTTGTTGACAACTTCAGCGAAGCCGTTGTTGATGTTCTTGTCCAGAAGTTCCCACGGTGATGTACTAAGACACTGAACAACTAAGAAGTATCTAGTTGGTGATTCTGGGTCCATGAAGTTCCTCGTCGTCACAGACCTCCATCAGAATGTATCAATCATTGACAGAATCAACGCTGAGATCTCTTCCAGCGGGGCCGAGTTCGTCCTCTTCCTCGGGGATGTGACAGACTTTGGTACTGGCGAGCAGGCCGTCGACATCGTCTCCAAGATAAAATCCAAGGTTTACGTTATTCCTGGGAACTGCGACCAGTTAGATATGCCCGAGAAGATCAGGGACGTCGCCGTGGATATGCACGGGAACGCGGTGGATGTCGGAGGATACAGGCTGGTGGGTCTGGGAGGGTCCAATATCACCATTTTCCACACTGCCTTCGAGCTCGAGGAGGACGCCCTCTACGACGGGCTGAAGAAGAACGCCTCCAAAGGCATGATCCTCATGACCCACGCCCCGTCCTACGGAATTCTGGACGAGATCCCCTCTGGAGCCAACGTCGGCTCCCCAGCGGTAAAGAGAATCGTCGACGAGTACGAGCCAATCTTGGCGCTGTCCGGCCACATACACGAGGCCATCGGATTTAAGATCATCGGGAAGACCACCTTCGTCAACCCCGGACCCGCCAAAGAGGGGTACATGGCGGTGATCGATATCACCGACGGAAAGGTGTCCGTCGAGATGATCGGCCCGAAATTATGAGTTGCAACTAATGGAGCCGAAACCTCCACCCGGGCAGCTCCGGGGATCAAACGTTGATGATGTCGATCTTGTTCCTGTTCTCGTCGGCGTAGACCTTGGCGATGGCGTTTTTCATGATTGTGTCGGGAACGTCCTCTACGTGCTGTCTCTTCCAGTCAAGGGTGGGCCTGCCGAACCTGACCATCGAGACCTTCCCGACGTCGCAGGACTCCTCCGCATCCAGCATTTTAATCTCAAGGCGCTCGATGATCTCCGGGATAGTCCTGCCATTGATGTACACCTCGCTCTTACCCTCATCGATGACAGTCTCGGTGTACTTGCAGGAAATGTCGGCCATCTGCATCTCGAAGATGAGGTCCTTGATGTAGGAGCTCATCACGGCGTTGGTCCTCCTGCGGATCGTGGGGTCGTATGGGTCCTGGGAGGTGTGCCTGTACTCGATATCAATCATAGCCATGTTTCAGACTGATGATAACGATGTTAATAACCTTGGTGTCGAGGATGTCGGAAGTTACGAGCCGTTAAGGAGCTCCTTTTTATCGTCCGTATGGGATGAGGTCCCATGGACCCGAAGAAGGCTGCCGTCGCGGTTATTCTGATAGCTGTGGCAGCGGCAGCAGTTGGCGTTAGGGTCAGATAAAGAATTAAATACAACTATAAATGTGAAGCGATGGTATAGTTCCAATCACCGTGCCATTCGTCTCTTTTGATGTTAATCATGGCGAAGTCCTCGTCACTGACAGTGATTCCGAGCTTGTACTCCTACGTGTCCAGAACACATTTGACTCTCAGTCCAAACTCATTCGTCGTCGAGCCAATGAGGTTCACGACGATCTCATAAGAAGACAGCA
>CAZXOR010000043.1:0-7241 GCA_964642395.1 uncultured Methanomassiliicoccales archaeon
CCGCATCGTCGTCGTTGCAGAACATCACCATCTCCCGCCTGCCGTCCCTGCGGCCAGACCTGCCCATTCTCTGAACCATGCTGGAGCAGGAGTAGGGGGCACCGACTTGGACCACCCTATCCAGGGTGCCAATGTCCACCCCCAGCTCCAGGGTGACCGTAGCAACGATAGTCGCCGGCAGGTCCCCACGAAGGTCGTCCTCAGCGGTCCTGCGGACGTCCCCGGAGAGGGAGCCGTGGTGCACCCTGACGGGGTTGCGGGACCCCCTGGCGGCGGACACTTTGGACAGGGACCTAGCCGTCCTTTCCGCGCCCGCCCTGCTATTAGCGAACACTATGCAGCTGTACGGGTCAGTGAGCCTGAAGAGCTCGGAGTAATATTTGGACACAGCCATCTCCCTGTCTCCATCAGGGCCCCTCGGCGGAAACCGGAAGTGCTTGATGCCGATCCTGCAGGGGCGCCTGTCATCGGACGCCACGATGTCCACGGGGACGTCAGAGCCCATAGACAACCACTCCACCGTAGTCCTTAGGTCCGAGAGCGTCGCCGACAGCCCTATCATTCGTGGTTTGCAGCCGCCCATCCTCCTGATGCGGGCGAGCCCACACACCAGCTGGTCGCCCCTGTTCGAGGCCATCAACGCATGGACCTCGTCGATTATCACGAACCTCAGCCCGCCGAATATCCTCTCAACAGCCTTGGGTGGTTGTCCAGTATGCCTTCTAGGGACTCTGGCGTGATTTGCAATATGCCGGAGGGCTCCTCCATGAGCTTTTCCTTTCTGCCCCGGTCAATGTCGCCGTGCCACCCGGTGACTCTTGTCCCAGAGTCCCTGAGCATTCTGTTCAGGCGGGAGAACTGGTCGTCGATGAGCGTCTTGGTGGGCCCCACATAAAGCGCACCCACTCCCTTCGGGGGATCGCTGTGCAGCGACGACACCACAGGTATGACTGCGGCCTCGGTCTTGCCGGAAGACGTGCTGGAGGCGATCAGGAGATGATGGTCGGTGCCGAACAAGACGTCGAAGGCCTTCTCCTGCACCTCGCGGAACTCCGTCCATCCGTTCCTGTGAAGGTGCTCCAGGACGAAGCGGGGCATTTCGTCCGTGCGGTTTGTCATACTTCCAGATCCTCGATGAGGTCGTCGTACGGGTCTCTGTTCGACGGAACCACTCTCCCCACCACCAGCTCGGCGAAGGTAGCGTCCCGATTCTGGTGCATGGTGTCCAGGAGACTGATAAAATCCATCGTGATCCCCTGGGTGTGACCATATTCACGCCTATGGCGCAGGTGATGGTCTTGAGGTAAGTTTCAAGCATGGCGTCGTCGATCGACGAGGTGTAACCGTAGCGTTGCTCGTGTATCCCCCGGAGGGTCCTGAGGAGGACGAAGACCTCCTCGTTGGTCAGCGGTCTGAGGTTGATGACCGGGCCCAGGTAGTTGTCATATTCGTTCTCAAACCTCCCGGACACCAGCCGGGACCTAAGGGCCTCGTAACTATAAAGCCCCCTGTCTGGGTCCTCTATGAACTCTGGGGTACCGCAGACGTATACGGACAGGTTCGACGACTTTCCTTGCATTATGTCGTTAAACATCGAGAGGAGCCTCTCATAGTTATTGCTGCGGGAGGCCCTGTTCTGTATTTTATAGAGCACGACACCCTCGTCCAGGAACACCACCAGCCCCCTATAGCCGATCATGCGAGTGAAACCCGCCCAGATTTTGATGAAATCGTACCAATTGGTGTCCGTGATCATGTTGCCAAGGCCCAGGTCCCTGTGGACGTCCGACTTGAGTTCATACTCACCCTTGAGCCACCTGAGCGACGGCTTAAGGTCGTCCCTACGGGACAGTTCCAGGCAGTACGAAGAGATGGCCACTACAAAGTCCTAGTGGAAGCTCAGCCCACTGAGGGCGGAGGTCTCCCTGCGAATCCTGTAGGCGACCTCACCGGCCGGAATGGAGTCGGCGAGTCTCCTGGTCTCGGAGGCTAAGATGGTACGGACGTTCTCGATCCACTTCTGGAGGACCAACTCCAGGGCCCCTCCGTCAGGACGGGACTTTACGGCCATGTTCCTAACCAACTCTCTGTAGGTGTTTAGTCCCTCTTTCTTGCTGCCGGTGAGCCTACGGTTTATCCCAAGATCGACGTCCATGACCATAAAACCACGGTCCATGGCATAGTTGCGGATCATCTGGATCATGAAGCTTTTGCCGTTGCCGAACCTGCCAGAGACGAACCTAAAGGCCCCTCCGCCCTCGGCGGTGTCCTCAAGGTCGCCGATGAAGGTTTCGATCTCGCGCCTCCTGCCCACCGCTATGTACTCCAGTCCCCTCCTGGGGACCACACCGGAGGACAGGGCGTTCATCATAGTCACCAATGTTCTCTTCGGTATCTCCGTCATCAGTCTTCCTCTTTGGTCGTGTCATTGTTTCTCACTATATCAGTGGGGCGGGTTGACAGGACACGGCTCATCTCTTCCGCATATTCTTCGAACACGGACCCTTCCTCGACTACCTGGTCGCCCATGGTGTCCATGGCCTTGACGTTAATTTCATCTTCCATGCGGACCATAGTGGTCCTGAAGGCCCTGGCTGCGTCGCCGCCACGGCTTTTCAACGATGCGGACAGGTACTCGCGCTGGGAGGCGCTCAGGGTCCTGACGAAGGCCTCCCATGGGTCGATGGGGTCGCTCTCTGACGGCTCCAGGGCCACGGTATCAGGCTCCTTTGCCTTTCCTTCATCCTCCTCGGTGCCCACCATATCCTTGATAGCGGCCAGGTCGGCCTCGGCGTCCCGGACAGCATCCACGTCGAGGGTGATGGATGCGGCCTCCCTCCTGATTTGCTCTACGCGCTCGGCCCTCCGCATCCTTTGCACCCAAGCGTTCGTCTCCGCCTCCATACGTTCTAGATATGAGCGTTCAACACTAGTTCCATGCTTCGGGACCCTTAGGCCCAAGGGTCTGTTGACGCATCTGATTGCCGTCTTCAGGGCGGCCGAGAGCATCTTACCGCCGTAGTTGGCCGGGCGAATCTCACGGATTGTGAACGAGCAGCTGCCCCAATCCGAGGACAGTTCGGAGAACAACTTTCTGATGATTCTCCTGTTCCAGCCACCGAGGAAATTCGCCAAGCTCATGTCGGTATCTTCATACGTCTTGGCAGCCAGCGCCCTCAGCGCGATGTTGAATGCGGTTTCGTAGTCTGCGTCTGTGGTTACGTACTTGAACGACGACGAGTCCATGAACCGCTTAGCCAGGTCCAGCGGCACCCAACCGACCGGAACGAGATCTAACTTCACCCAGAGAATCATCTGGGCCTCCACATAGTCCCCCTTTTCTTCCCAGGGAGGGTCCTGGTCGGTCAGGAGGGCGTAGTCCTGGCAGATCCTGAGGATTAGATCCTTTATGCTCTCGGAGGACTGCCCGTACGCCTCCAGGAGGCCTTTCAGGACGGCCATTTTATGTTCTGGATCAATGTCCGACTCAATGGTCTCGTACAGCAGCAACCACAAGTACCCGCGGTCGCTGTCCATGTACCTGCCCTCCAGCACCCCCGACCTCCATGATAGATAGAACTCCTTCTGCTCCCTGGTCATTGTATCATAACTGGCGCACCAGCGCCCGGACGGCACGAAAGGGGCATTTCTTCTTCCGGACAGGCCTCTGTTGGCCCTCATGTCCGCGAGCAGCGTGTCCCTCCTCGGATGCGACATCTTGGCCCTCATGTCCTCGTGGATCACGGGGTTCAGCGGGAAGCCATCGTCGCACACAGTGCCAGGCTCCCAGTCATCTATGTCAATTATGGGTCCCCCTGTCGGGTCCTCACCCTCATCGTTCTCTTTCAGGGTCATACACACTAGATCAGTGGGGTGTCGGTCAGGAACATCGCATCTCTCCAGGGGACGTCGTCCTTGTTCCAGTAAATTGTGCAGTACAGCGTCGCGGCGATACCACGGAACAGGTTCCGCCACGTCCCGGCCCCGTCATCCCTGAGGATCCTGACTTTAGCGTACTCGACTTCCCCGTAGTAGACGAAGCCGTCGAACAGCAGCACCTCCCTAGTGGTAAAGCACTCCGGGCCGAACATCGCCGGCGACCGCGTCTTCTCCATGCACACGATGGCCCCGAGGCATTTAGAGAACAGGGCGGAGAACCCCTCCCTGTCTGAGACGTTCCAAATGGCTTCGGTGCCGCACAACCCGCAGATGACCGCGAAGGGGATCTTCGGGACAAGGTCTGAGAGCACTGCCTCCGCAATGGTGGAATTTTTCAGTTACCCGCCAGTTCAGAGGACCTGCTCTGGGCACGGCATGTCGTAGAGCAGGCATAGGTCCTTGGCCGCGCTGGTGGTGAGCACCGCGAGGGTGTACTGGTCGGAGAACTTGTCGTTCAACCACAGGATCTCATCCAATGCCTCGTTTGGTCCGATGAGCGGGTTGTTAATAATCTCGCAGATACGCAACCACAGGAAGCTCTAGATGGGCGCGAGATCCCGGCGCTCCGCGACACGCAAACACCACGTGAGATAGGACCACAGGAGCTCCTCATCCATATCCGCATGGAAGATGGGCCCGTACGACGGGACGGCTTCGCTCTCCCTGCCCGGCAGGATCCCGTGGTAGAGCACCACGTCCTTCAAGAAGGAATCCGGCGGGGAGAATTCGCATGATCTCGCCCTCCGCTTTATCTGCGCATCCGTGTCCCCCACCCCTCGATACGTTCTGAGAGTGCGCGCATGGTATATCATATAGCGCAAAGATGGATGGTCCCTCCCCCGCACCGTCCGAAGCGCAGAATGGATGAACCAGACGTCGGAATTCGAGGTGACCGATACATGGGACAAGGATAATGCCGGGCCGTCTGGACCGCCCCCGTGGGACCATACGTCCGTCAAATGATGTAGTTAAAGAATATAGGGTAAGCGGTATTCCAGCATCTCATGATGCTCAAGGAGCTGCTAAAGAGCAGCGCTTTCATGATGTCGATGGCATTGGTAATCGCCCTCCTGACGAACATCGTAGGGGTGTTTCCGTCCTACATCTTGGATACAGACTTCAAATCGAGCATCACGGTGTGCCTCCTAGCGGTCATGATGACCCTCTCCCTCTCCAGGTACAGCTTTAGCAATTTGAACCCAGTGACCCATTGGAGATCCATCCTGAGGGCCATTGCCATGGGCCTGATACTCTCGTCGATCATACCGCTGGCGGGCTATTTCTTGCTCAGGAACACTGAGTTCAGTGGAGAGGCGGCCGGCTTGGTGTTTATAGCGGCCACCCCCTTCGCCGCGTCCGTCGCGCCCCTGTCCTATATCCTTAGGGGCGACATGGAGCACGCCGCCAGGGGGACCATCTATGTGTACATCGTCTCCCTGGTGTGGATCCCGTTCATCGTCTGGGCATTCCTCGGTGAGGTCGTCGACATAATGCAGATGGTCATCGCCGTCGTGGAGGTCATCGGGATGCCGCTGGTGGTTTCTCGGCTGCTAACCAGATTTGAGCTCAGCAGGGACTTCATGGCCGTGTTCATGAACTGCTGCATATTCGTGCTGGTTTGGCTATCCGTGGGCTCCACCAACTTCTCTGGCACAATCGCCCTGATCCTCGTGGTGTTTGGTGTCATCGCCGCCCTCAGGTCCTTCGGCCTGGGCAATCTCATCGAGTACGGGGAGAGGAGAGCCGACATCCTGTGGGGGCAGAGGGTAGCAGATATTCTCATGGTGTCCTACAAGAATAAGGGGATAGCCATCGCTATGTGCGCTGCGACGCTGGGCCCTCTGGCCTCTGAGGCGATGGTAGCCATAACCACGTCCATCGTCGTGGAGATCTGCTGGGTCATCTTCATGGACTTCGTCCTGTTCAACAGGAAGAGGATGGAGAGGGAGCTCGCAAGAGAGGCCTCCGCGATGTGGTCCCAGTAAGACCGTGCTTAGAAGTCCTCGAACCTCCTCCGGATCATTATGATCGTACCGTAGCCAGTTAAATAAGCACAACCCGATGTATACGGCATGGACGTCGATGTCAGAGATTACGGTCTGGGCGACCTGCTCGGGATGACAGCGATATGAAACAGGGTGGTCGACGGGGACATGACGTTCCCGCAGGAGGAACCGCTCGGTCCCGAGGAGTCCGAAGGGTTCTTCGGCTCCTAGTTCTACTGCGGTGTGACGGTCCTCGACGACCGGGTCGTCGGGCTCTATATTTTTTATTTAAACAACGTGGGCAGGTGCAGGCACATATGCAACGCCTCTTACGCCGTAAACAAGGGAATGACTAACAAAGGCATCGGAACGATGCTGGTAGAGGATTCCCTGAAGGTCGCCGTGGGGATGAGCTTCAGGATCATACAATTCAACGCCGTGGTCTAGGAGGATGTCTCCACTATCCACCTGTACGAGAATATAGGTTTCAGGAGGCTGGGCACGATCCCAAACAAGTTCCGCGCCAAGGACAAGAAGTATCACACGATTGTTCTGTTCTACTACGAGCTCTAATAAATGAACAGGACTAAGCACGGAAAGAGCTTCGTCAGGACCGTCCTGGCTTGGATAGCGATTTCCATTGTATGTTGTATGTACCTGGAATGCGAGATGAAGTGGGTGGGGACCATTCTGTTTGCCGTCGGCCTGATGACGGTCATCGCATTCAAGCTGGACCTTTACACTGGAAAAGTGAAATACATAGTTGAGAACCAGCCGTCTTACCTCTGGTACATACCGGCGATCATATCGGGAACTTCGTGAAATGCCTCATCGCGGGGCTGATGATGCCCATTGACGGTGTCACAATCCTCATGAGCAACGAGCTGAATCTGTAGTGGTACCCGGTATTCTTCCGCGGGATCTTTTGCGGCATGCTGATGTTCATCGCCGTAGACTTTTACAAGCAGAGGAACAGCTTCTTGGTACTGATATTCTGCATGCTGATGTTCATACTGGCTGGGTTCGAGCATTCCATTGCGGACATGTCTACTTCTGCCCGCGAGCATGTTCTCCGCTAAGGCCCTGGTGTTAATAGTCATCCTGGGCAACGGAGTGAGCGGCATGCTGATCCCGTTATGCATGAAGTACATATACGACCCTAAGTCGGGCCTGCCCAGTTATGGACGGCCCCCACCACGGGTCGAAACGGCGCCTTTGAGTACTCTTCAATCCTGAGTTTGTCAGTTGATGTCTATGCGCATGCACGTACGTGCGCACCCTCTCGCGTGCGAGTGCACGATACTGAGTACAAGTTAT
>CAZXOR010000044.1:0-7191 GCA_964642395.1 uncultured Methanomassiliicoccales archaeon
GGTAGTAGGTTTTGACGGACTCGATGGGCAGGACCTCGTTCCTGAAGATGATGTTGGAGATCATCTCGGTACCGTCCTCATACATGGCCTTGATTCCGAAGGTCTTGCTCAGGACGTTGTGAACACTGAGCATGCCCTCGGTGGGCTCGGCAGGCGCGCCGGTGGTCGGATCGACAGGGACTCCGTCAGGGATCATGGAGTTGGATTTGGCGAACAGGGCGGCGCCTTTGGCGACGGACTGATCGGGGTCAAAGACTTTGATGTCCGCATCAGGGTACTTGGCCGCGATGGCATTCCTAACCTGGGGCATCCTGGAGGATCCTCCGACGAGGATTACCTCGTCGATGTCGACCATTGAGAACTCCTTGGAAGTCAGCACGCGGTCGATGATGTCGATGGTGGTCTGGATCAGGCCTGCAGAGGCGGTCTCGAACTCGTCCCTGGTGATGGTGAAGACAATCTTCTGCCCCTCGACGGTCAGGGTCCCCTTGGTGGATTCGGCGGTGGAAAGTCTCTTTTTGATGGTCTCAGAATCGTTGATCAGTGTCTGCTTGATATCCTCGTCCTCGTCCAGAGTCTCGGTGTCGATGCCGGACTCCTCGGCGACCTTCTCCTTGATGATTTTGGAGATGATGGCATCCCAGTCTTTACCTCCGAGGAGCCTCTCGCCGTCGGTGGCGACCGCAGTAAAGGACGATCCGTCGATCTCAAGGATGGTCACATCGAAGGTGCCTCCTCCGAGGTCATAGACTAAGACCCTCTTTTTCTCGTCGACGGCGTTTCCGAATCCGAAGGAAATGGCCGCGGCGGTAGGCTCGTTGATGACGGTGACATCGTCGAGGCCGGCGATGGTCCCGGCGGTCTTAGTAGCGTCCCTCTCGTTCTGTCCGAAGTAGGCGGGGCAGGTGATAACCGCCTTTTTGACATCGCAGCCGTGGTTCTCGTTGAAGTCGTTGATCATTTTCCTGAGTATGACCGCGGACAGCATGATGGGGTTGTACTTCTCCCCGTCGATGTCAACCTCATAGTCGGTCCCCATCTGCCTCTTGATGGACGTGATGATCCTCTCTGTGGGATACATCATGGCCATGTCTTTAGCGGGGGAGCCCACGATGATCTCTCCGTTCTCGTTGAAGAGGATGACGGACGGCGTTGTGTCTTCCTGCTCGAAGTTTTTCTCAACAACCGGGTCTCCATCCTCGTCGATATAGGCAAGGCACGAGTAGGTCGTGCCTAGGTCGATACCGATGCAATAGTCTGTCATTCTTCTTCCTCCATGCTGCTAACAGCGGTCTTGCCGTCCGCCGGATCCTTCCCGGCAGATTCGTAATCTGTTTTGGAATCGGTTTTTGAAGGCATTTCAGAATCTGTTTCGATGGACTCCGCCAGCTTGGCGTCATACTTGTAGACTGTGACCTTCTCCTTCAACAGGACTTTGTCGCCGATTTTGTACCCATCCGATAGTCTCTCGGCTATCATGCCGTCTTTCTCTACATTGCCGGTCGGTACGATGCCGATGATGCGATGATAGAGCGTGTTGAGCCTGTCGTAAGGGAACGCGCCTATGAACACGCCCTCGTCCGAGAGGATGTTCTCTATGTCGACACTGTAGGCCTCGAAGCTGGAGAGCACCGTCTCGGCGCTCAGCTCGTTTATACGCCCCCTCATTCCCTGGCAGAGCTTGAAAAAGTCCTCTCTCATGACAGAGATCGCCTCCATGATCTTGACCAGGGCCTTGTTGCCCGCTTCGGCGTCCCGTTTAGACACGGCCGCCGTGACGGCCTTAAGTTGTTCCTTCGTGGTCACGTATTGAGACATGTCCGGCAGTTGTGGCTCAGCGTCCCTCAGGTTCTCTAGGAGATATCTGATCCTCAGTAGCTCGGTCTCCATGTCCATCACGGACGCGCGTAGGTCGAACTTTCCGTCCGCGGACTCCAAGACCAGATGCTCTGTCCTCTCATTCTCCGCGGCCTGATTCTCCTTGTCGTAGTACTCGGTATCCTCATCCGATTCTTCTATGGGCTGGAACCCATTGATAAGGAAGTTCTTTAGCTTATTCTCGTTCATCACTGTCCCTCCCTGTTAAGGAGCCAGATGAACGGGTCTTCCACCCTCATCGGGGACACGCCCCTGGTGAGGTTGCTCCCAGTAGGATTGTAGCCTAGGGCAGACACTGCGAAGAAGCAATGCTCCTGAAATCCGTTCACCAGCTGGATGAAGTTGTCCCCGAGGCATCTGCGAAGGTACTCCTCCAGCTCGGCGTCGATTTGGTCGAAGTTCTCCTTGTCAAACACGCCGTGCTCGCGGGGTATGTGTAGGGAAGAGCTAGACCCGAACAGGACCTTGTCCTCTTCCTCGTTTTCCGGGGTCTTGAAAAGCACGTCGCTCTTGGTCAGGCACACGGCTATGGGGATGTTGATATTCTCCCTCGCCTTCAACTTCTTGTTGGTGCGGATTATTTGGCATACATTATTCAGCATATCTGATTCGTCCGGGCCCACGGGTGGTTTGTTGTCCACGTGTATTCTCTGGTTGATGTAGCGGACCTGCAGCGGGTCCACCAGGTACACGATCCCTGCGGCGTTGGAGATGAACGAGTTGAGGCTGAGGGCCATCATCCTGTCGGTGGTGGCCAGATCCTCCCCGGCGGTGTCAAAGAACGCGAAGGTAAAGACCTTTGGCGAATCGGAGTCGAACGTCCTGAGGTAGTAGATTAGGGGCTCCCTGCCCTCGTCGGACACGTCGAAGGATCTGGTCGGGGGAAGCTTGCGCTTCTCTTCAAACAGCATGCGGTAGTACATGTTCCTGTACTTCAGGGTGGTGCTGTCAGTGGCGGCGTTTAATACGCCGTTGAATTCCTTGGACACATAGTTCCTGAGCTGGTTGATCAGCACAGCTATGTAGTGGCTCTTCCCCACGCCCTTGGGTCCCAGGATGACGAAGATCCTGTTGCTCTCGTCCTCCGCGCCGGGCGGGATGACATTGTGACACACCGGGCAGACTCTAGTATACACTGGCCTACTGCACACGTCGCACAGGCCGGACGAGTTGCGGATAATGTGCTGTTTGGCGACGGCGGCGTCGCTACTATTGGGGTCTCTGCCGTAGAACAGGCTTTTCTCCGGGTCGATTTCGTTCTGACCATCCCTAGACACGTACCTCATAAGCTCCGCGTTTCTGGTGTTGGACGCTGAGGCCGCGAAGGTCCTGGTACAGGTCTGACCGGAACAGAGGTAGTGCACTTTGGAGAGGTCCACTCTTGTGAAACAGTAGGGGCAGACGTACTCCCTGTCCACAGGTGTCGATGTCTCCTTTTGTTTCCTCATCCTATCAGTTCCTCCTGTTGTACAGCGGGTGGACGAACCTGAACATGTTGTAGTCGGTGTCATTCTCGAAAAACAGCCTTATCCTCGCCGGGTCCTCCAGGTTCTTGCATTGGACGGTCAAGCTGCCCCGTCCCTGCGTTATGGGAACGGAATTGTGGGACCTCCATATGACTTCACCGTCCGTTCTTTTTAGCGGGATACCAATCGCTACCTGCACGGCGATGACCGGCGGAATCTGGGAGATGTCGGGGTTTGTGGTGAACTCTATCTTCATGCCGCCCTTCTCAGTCCTCACGGTGTAGCGGACCTTCCTGCACTCGGCGGAGTATATGTCCACCGCAATGCCGCGGGAGGCGATCATCTCATCGTTGATCTTGTACAGGGCAAAGATATTGATGCACTTCTTCGCCGAGTGGCCCATGGGGATGCGAATTTGCTTCTCGTCCATGTACTCTTCGCGGCGCACGGTCTTGATCTCGGCATTGATGTCGTCGAGGCCGCGGACCTCGTCATTGGAGATGACCAGCTTCGCCTCCACGGCGTCGTCCGGCCAGGCCATGGTGATTATGCAGTCTTTGTTGCTGATCGTTTTCTCTATGTCCCTGAAGGGTTTCAGGTTGGCAACCAACATCTCCGTTCCTTTTATCCCCACCTTCCCGCAAGGGATGATAGGGTAGATGTACTAGACGGCCCCGTCAGGCAGAGAGAAGCGGATGCCGTCGGAGTATTCCATGATGGGCTCGATGGGTTTCATCCACGAGACGATGTCGTCCATCTTCACCATTATGCCTGGAATCGTGATTTTTTTGGGCGTGTAGTACAGGGTTACCGGCTAGGTGGTACTCCACTTGGCGGTGTACGTGCCGTCGGTCTTGTTCCACTTGATTTTCAGGTCCCTGACGGGCTTGGGAGCGTCCACTGTGACGCCGCTGAATACCACGCCCTGGGACCTCTCCACCTTGTTCCTGCCTTCGTATTCGGTGACGAATAGGTAGTGGTACTTCTTCCCGCCAGCGAGGCCAATGTCGTCATACACGGTCTGGCCGTTGAGGGCGATCTCAGTGCCGATGCCGTTGCCGTTGCTGTCTGTCCTCCACAGGCGAACGCGTGTTGCGCCGCGGGGCTTCTCATACATGATGCGGAGCCCTCCGTCGATGGGCTCGATGGTGACTGTGTCCACCTCGGATATGGTCATTACCGGACCCAGGTGGGCGCCCTCCTTGGAGAGGATGCCCCAACGCTTAGAGTACACCGAGTAGTAATATTCCACGCCGGGCTCCAGGGTTTTGTCCACGTAGACCGTGGCGGGGATCTCCGCCAGCGGGCGGGTGTCCTCCGTGATCCTGGGGAGGGAGTTTTTCTCCCTATAGATGCAGTAGGTGACTCCGGTCGTGTCGATCGGAGCCATGAACTTGATGGTGAATGACCTGTTCCCCATCTTGCCGAACGCGTCCGCAGGCCCCGAGGGCGGATCTTCTCTGAGCTTTGCCTTCGCCACGGGGTGGTCCGGGCAGATCTCCACTGCGGATACGTACAGACTCATCTTCTGAGGTTTGCTGTACACGACGGATGCCTTTTGGCAGTAGAGCTCCGCGGTGTTGTAGTGTGTCACGCAGTCGCTGTACTTTTGGTGCAGATCCAGGTCGTCGTTCAGGGCGTCCGGGTATTGCTGGACCAGCCCTTCGCATGCGGTCTTGACCTCGGTGTACTTGCCTTTGACGTAGGACTCCAGGATCATCTTCCTCATGGTGGTGAGGTTGGTCTTGGCCTTTTGGAGCTCAATGTCCATCTCCGAGATGCTTGCGAATCCAGCGTAGGTGTCCTTGAGCTGGGCCAGGGATTTCTCGGCCTTGCCGACCTTTCCCTTCTGCATGTTTATGCGGAAGTCTAGGGCCAGTCTGTCAGCTTTCTCCATGCCCTCTTTAAAGTTGAACCCGCACTTGATGCAAATCTGGTTCTTGGACTGCTGGGCGGTGCCGCAAGAAGGGCAGACTGTCTTGAAGTTCTTTCCGCATGATGGGCAGAAGATGGTGTTGGGCCCCGCTTGAACCATGTTGCCACACTCTGGGCAGCGGATCATACTGCTTTCGACGTTGGAGAAGTTGGCAGCGATCTTCTTCTTGTAGCAAAACAGCTGGAGAATCTGGATTGCCATCTTGGAGTCGATGTCTCTGGTGAGATGGGCGTTCAGTAGCTCGTCGATGTACTTCCTGGAAAGCTGTGAGGTGTATTCTTGTTCGATCGTTTCCATCACGGGAATGAGCGCGCGGTTGCACTTGCCGTAGGTTATCAGCGTCGCCAACTCCTTGTCCGGCTCCAAGACGAGCTTAACGCTCCTCATGGTCTGGATGTAGGAATCCTGCTCCGGTAGGACGTCGGGGCGGACATTGTTAACCCTCTTGTCGCACACGTTGAAGGCATTTCTGATCTGGGAGTAGGAACTCTCGTCAGAAAGCTTGTCGATATTTATTTCCAGGTTGGGGTGGTCGATCAGGTTGTTCAGCATCTCGATGGGAGTGTACGCATCCACAGCCCTTAGGCCCTTGTAGGCGTTGAGGACTTTATCGCTAGCGGGCTTCGGAGGAGACCTTTCCTTAATGCCCGCGAGTTTGAGGACGTCGATCTTGGTTATGCTCTCCCAGTGTAGCTTCTTGGTGTATCTGTCGGCAGAGCCTGGGAGCGCGACATAAGTACCGTCGCTGAGGATGATGCAGTCCAGCCTGAGCTTTTGCGCCTTACCCTTGAGTAAGGCCTGTGCGTCGATGAACTCCTTCCTTTTGAGGATCGGGTCCCTCATGACCCTCTCCATGTCGGAGGTCATCTCCACCAGGCGCTCGGACTTGAAGCGCTGCTCGGTGTCGTTCTGCTTGTTCCTGCTGTCGTTCGCCCACTTGCCTCTCTTGATCTCGATCTTTTTGATGATCGCCTCGGTGCTATAGGACGACTCCTTTAGGGGGTTCAGTCCCAGGAGTTGGCAGTAGTTCTGTTTATTTTCGGCCATGTGTCGTCCTCTTTCACTCGTAAGAAGAGAGGTTCGTGCGGCCTGGACCGTCTTCCCTGACGGAGAGCCCCATATTGCCGGACGTGATCGCAGTGGCGATGGTTCCGAAGGTGTCGCCGAGCCTGTCGATGGTGGTGAACAAAGCGCCGTCGTCTACGGTGGCGATCTGCTTGAGGAAGGATGTGTCCGCCTCGCCAAAACCGACGGTGATGATCGTGATGTTGTCCTGCCTGCATCCTATGGCTTGCTCCACGGCCTTGTCTCTCTTGCCCCAAATCCCGTCTGTTAGGACCACAATGATGCCGACCCCGGGCCTGGCGAGCATACTGCGGGCCACGTTCAGTGGGCTAGCGTCGGTCCCTCTGCCGACCATCTTGACCTTGAGGTCCTCGATGGACTTGAGGATGGTACGCGGGTCGTTGGTTAGCTCCTGGACGACCTTGATCTTGTCGCCGAACCCGATCAGCGAGAAGTAGGTGTCGTCGTCCTGCAGGGTGTTGACGAAGTCGCGGATGGACTGCTTGGCGGCCTCGATGGGCTCGCCGTCCATGGACCTGGATAGGTCAACGCAAATGGCAATGTTCATGAGGATCGCCTGGTCGCTGGGCCTATCTCTGGGGCTTCCGCCCATCCATCTAATGTCATCGGGCAAGGGCTGGGCCTCCACCTTGAGGGGCTCGTCGTCCTGGAATGCGGTGATGTTGACGACCCCGTTTTCGTCGTAGTTGTACTCGACGTCAACAATGACCCCCTGGCCCTTGTTGTAGAACCCGGAGATGACAACATTAGCCAGGACGTTGCAGTCCAGGGGCATCCTGGATTCTCCCTGGAGAGTGAAAATTTCGATCCTGTTGGTGACGTTGC
>CAZXOR010000045.1:0-7177 GCA_964642395.1 uncultured Methanomassiliicoccales archaeon
GCCCACATACGCCAGCATGTACATGGCCATAAGTGCAATGAGTAAGACTATCATCATGTCACAGGCCGGTTAACCAGCACGAACTCGGTCTCACCGACGTTGTACGGTGCGAATATTGCCATGACAAGAGACCTGTCAGTATGACCACGGCTAGTAGCCTCCGGTCCACCGCTGGGCCAGCAGTAACCAAGAGCAGCGCGATTAGCAGGAACAACCACAAGACGTATAGGTGGAGAACACCTTGTTCAGGACCACGAAAATGGCTACCATCAGCAGGACATATGCGATCAGGTCCCTGAGAAGGGGCCTTTAGAGCTGACTCTGTACGCTCTCGCGAGGATCGGTGCCAACACGATGAGCATGACGGTGAGGACGACCAAGTTCCACGACAGGGACAATGCGTTCGGGATGCTCCCGGCGACATCCCAAGTATTGTACATGGGGACGATGGTGAAACTTGTCAGGCTCAAGATGCCCTGAGGCTCTGCAATATCACGCCGACCAGCTTTCGACCTGGAACCCACGGTTATTCTGGAACGTCAGGAACGACAGGACATCTGAGACCGTAGCACCCATGGCCAGGAACGGCACGAACGCCACCAACGCCACGGCCGTGCATGCGACCAGCCCCTTCCCGATGCGGAGGGACCTACAATCCCTGTGGTCAGCTAGGGCCGATCGTCAGGAACAGCACCAAGATCACGATCGAGTAGATCTTAACAAGAGCGCCGAATGTAGACAGCCTGTACGTCAACGCAGTCATCCGCTACATCTGGTAGAAAAGCGCCATCACCATGAGGGCTATGGGGATGACGTCGAACTTCCTGACCAGGTCCGCTCGTAGATCAGGATCAGCGCCACGAACACCCTTGCGACAAGGGCCTTGTTGATGCCCCATCCTGTTCGCTATCCTAATCAGATAGTATAGGCAGAGCAGCACCATCATGAACCCGAACAGAATGCCATAGGTGTCCTGGCTGGAAATAAACATCACCGGTATCAAGAAGAACATGATGGCGAAGGAATGGAACTCGAAGACGAAGTCCACGTACGGGACCATCCCGTCCTTGACCATCTCGGCCTGATTGTAGAAGTTGACCACATCGCCGAAGGGGTCAACCAGCATAATGAAGCAAAACTCTATCATAAACAGGAGCGCGGCGAAACCCATGAAGATGGTACAGCTGTGCCCGGCATCATCCGTTTCAGCCAATCAAGAATGGCCATGCTTCCCATATCACAGCATGGTGCTCCATTTTTTATATAACGTTATTGGGGCCGTTGTCGAAATGAAGATAGTTTGGTCGTCCAACCATGTTCATCACGTTTTCGAGTATTACCAAGTATATTAGTATACAGAGGGTCGCAATCAGAACAGTTGGAGGTCCTCGTAGAGTCATACAACAGGTTATATGCGTTCCTTAATAGGAATCCGCGCCTCACGTTTGATATATTCTCGGTGTTCGTGTTGATGACATTCATGTACTATTGCTTTTGATTGGGATCAGGGGGTACGCCGGCAAGGCGGAGATGTACAACTTTAAGTACGCTGATACCATCTTTAACGGCATAGTCTCTTTCATACCCTACGAGGACCTCAGATGGGAATACCCGCCACTGGCATACCTCACATTCTTGTTGTCGAGATTGTTTACGAACGATCCTCACACCTACGTCTTTGTATTTGGTTTCCAGATCGCCGTTGTGTACATCATCGGCATCACACTCATCATGAGGATTGCCAGGAAATTGGAGAGGAGCGCGACATCCCTAATGATCGCCTACGTCGTCAGCATCTTCGCCTTGAACTACTTCATTTTCGACAGGTTCGACATCGTGGTCGTCGTTTTGATGATCGGCGCGCTCTACCTCTACAGCGAGAAAAGGTGCGGATTGGTGGCCCTCCTGATTGTGCTGGGCACGTTCATCAAGCTGTACTCAGCAGTCCTCCTGCCAGTGTTCATCATCCCGATGTTGGCAGAAAAGCGCTACCGCAACGTTGGCAAACTGGTAGACTTGTCCCTAGTCCTTTTCGTGTTCGTCATGGCCCCATTCATCTGCTAGGTCCCGGACAACGTGTGGAACTTTCTGACGTACCACTCCGACAGAGGGATTCAGATCGAGAGCATGGTGTCGTCGGTCCTCTTGATGGGGAAGCTGCTGGGACTCACGTCCGTTGACTGGAACTTCTCCTTCGGGTCATACAACATTAACAGGGGACTGGTGGACATCCAGGTCTCGTATATGATGCTGCTAATGACCATTATGATCATCATCAGCTACGTTCTCTTCTACCCGGTGCAGAAACCGCGAGGAGGGAGAACTGGAGAAAGACGTGATGTTTGCATCCATGCTGATCGTTCTGCTCTTTATCATCTTCAACAAGGTGTTCTCGGCTCAGTACGTAATCTAGAGCATACTGTCGATGATCGTGTGCTACGCCTACCTACATGACGACAGAATGAAGAACATACTGGCCACGATCATCTTCATGAATACCCTTACATACGTCATGGTCCTGACGTTCTCGGACCTCATGAGCGGGCAGCCCATAGCATCATCATACTGTTCACATGCAACGTCCTGATCATGCCATGGCCCTGGTCTTCTGTTACGACATGGACATATGCCAGGATGCCAGGAATTGGGTCAGGGGTCTCCGTCCCTTACTGCAAAGTGCCTCATCACGATCTCGCCGTCACCGATGAGCCCGCAAATTGCCAAGAGCAGTATCAGCAGGAATACGGCGTCCTCATGAGGTTAAAGAATACGACATGAACTTGCCCGGGTCATGGAACAGGACCCCGTGAGTATAGCACTCCGTGATCACGAACACCGCGGCTAGAACCACAGATAAACGCCAGTCACGTATGAGGAACAGCAGCATGGCCAGGAACAGGAATATCTATATCATGTATTGGGTGGAGGACACCTTGTTCGTCAGCATGAACACAAGGATCGCCGCCGCCGACATAACGATCAGCGAACTCAAATTCCATCCCTTTCCGTCCGAGTCCCTTCCCCTCAGAATGTAGTGCATGGAAAGGACCATGACTGCGACAATGATCGAGATGTAGATGATGTCCCAGTGCTGGACTAGGATGTCGCCGAGAGGCCCCGTAACGTCCCAGGTGTAGTAGGTCGACTCAATACAGAACGTCGTGAGGCCCATCAGCCCGAACAACTGGATCAGCACACCGGAGAAGCTCTCCACCTGGAACCCGCGGTCGATGTGGAACGTGACGAAGGACGCTATGTCCAAGAACAGGACAGAAAAGGTGATCAGCAGGACCACCACGGAGACTAGTCTAACGATGACGCAAACGGCAATCCCCCTGAAGATGTAGCAATGCTTCGGCATCCTCTTCGCCGCGTTCACGATCAGAAACAGTGCCAGAATCGGTACCAGATATATCTTCACAGTGGCGCCGGTCATCGCCAAAGCGTAGGCAGTGCTGAATCTCCTTTCAATGAAATGATAGATGATGGCAATCGAGAGGACCATGGGGATGACGTTGAACTTTTTCATCATATCCGTGAAGTAGATCAGCACAAGGGTAACGAACATCCCCGCCACGAACGTCCTGTTCACGTAAATCCGCTTACAGATCTTGAGGACATAGTACAGTACCAAGAGAGTGAACAGTACCACCTCGGCCACGAACGGGCCGCTACGTGTCCAGATCAGATGTGAACAGATCCGGGATTAGGAAGAACACCAGCGAGAGGGGCGGGAACTCGAAATCGAGGTACGGGATCAGCCCAGCTTTTATAGCCTATATGTGGGCGTAGAAATTGAGCACATCGTCGCGCGGCAAGCTGTATCCGTGCAGTACAGGAGGGTGACGGATAGGACTACGGCCGTGATGACAATGATGGTAGCGTTCGGATGGGACCTGGCGCAATCTAGAAGACGCTTGGCGTTCACTGCTCCCGCCTGCATGAGCCCATCCACAATGCCCACACACATCGTTTACTGAGAACTTTACGAGGGCATGGCATCGGGAACCCAGATTTAATGCGGTCCCGCGCCTGCAAAAATGCATATCATCGTACGCATCCTGAACTAGGTGTCTCAATGAAAATATTCGGAACCAACGGCATCCGCGGTGTTGTCAACGACTACCTGACCTGCAAGCTCACCTTCTCCGTGGGCAGGAGCGCGGGGAGCGTCCTCGGCAAGAGGATTGCGGTCGCCATAGACCACACGTGTCGTCTGAGATGGTCAAGAGCGCGCTGTGCTCAGGGCTGATGTCCGTGGGGGCTGACGTCATCGACCTAGGCATTGTCCCGACCCAGCCCTCCAGTACTTCGTGGAAACGAGAGATGATGTCATGGGAGACGTGATGATCATCGCGTTCCATAACCCGCCAGAGTTCAACGGGATCGAATGCATCCCCGCCGACGAAACCGAGTGCCCTCCCGAGAAAGAGAAGGCCATCGAAGACGCCTGCGAATGCGGGGTGAGACGGCGGAGTGGGATTCCATCGGGCGCATGACCTGCGTGGAGAGCACCGGGTAGGAGTATGTGTGTTTGATCGTCTCCAAGGTCGACGCCGAGGCCATCCGTGGCACCAGCCTAACGGTCTGTGTCGACCACGCCAACGGCACGTCAACCTCACTCCCCTGCTGATGAGCATGCTGGGCGTCAGGGCGATTACAATCAACAGTAACCCTTAGGGCGAGTTTCCAGGGCATCCCAGCGAGCTCACCGAGGATAACCTCGCGGTCCTGAAGAAGATGATCGTAGATACCGGCACGGACCTGAGGATCGCCCACGACGGCGACACCGACAGGTGCGTCTTCGTGACCTTTGATGGGAGGTACGTCTCCGGAGACCAGGCCTTAGCCGTGTTATCGATACATCCGAAAAAAGAGGAATGGGGAAAGGTCGTCGTGATCGTCGTCACGTCCTCGCTCGTCGAGGAGTCGGTCAAAAGCGCAGAGGGCGCGGTCGAGTATATCGCCGTCAGCTCCCTCATAGTAGCGCGGATAATGACCGTCCACGGAGGGGTCTTCGGCGGTGAGGAGAACGGAGCCTGATCTTCGCAGACCACTAGTACTGCCGCGACGGTGCCATGGGGACCGCGATAATGCTGGAGTGCATCGCCGGATGCGAGTCCCTCTCCGAGCAGGTGGACGGGTCTCCTAGATATCGCACGGTCAAGGCCGCCATCGCATGCCCTGACCGGCTTAAAGTCGGGCTTATCGAGGTCGTATCAGAGGTCCACCACGGCGACGGGTGCAACCTGATCAACGGGTTGAGGATCGACTACGACGACTGGGTGCTCATGAAGCGTTTCGGTACCGAACCAAAGTTCAGAATCTACTACGAATCGAAGGACCCGGATGTCGCAAAGAGACACTTCACCTAGTTCGTCGCAGAGGCCAAGAATGTTTTGAAGAGCCTTGGGTCCTGAGGAACAACTTCGCCTTCATCTGCATGACTAACGGGACCTCTGCGGGGTCGATGCCCCTGATGTCCGCGATGTACACTGAGACATAGTATTCCAGGATGATAGCGCGGAACACAACCTCCAACTAGGTCCTCCTCCCGAGCTCGATCACTGTGACCCCGCATCCGGTCTTCTTAGTAGTTTCAATCGCATTGCGGAGCCTCCCGTAGCAGAGATCACCGCCCACTAGAAACACCAGATCGTAGTTCTGGCGGACGTCATTCAGCCATTCGTTCAGGACGTTGGTGCCGAAAAGCGGGGGCGACTCGCAGAAGACGACCATCTTGGAGTTCTTGTTGAACTGGGTCTTCCATCTGAAGGCGACGGAGGCCATGGCGCTGTAGGAGTAGACGATTGGAACCTTGCCAACCAGGTTCCCTACCAGTTCTCTTGCTTCGCATCACTCGGGGCTGCTTTGGTGTCGCAGAACTCCCTCAGGGAGGGCATGAAGCCGCGGATGTAGTCCGAAACGTTCAGGCATCCCGCGGACCTCAGGACCGCGAACGTAAATCCGATCGTGTAACCAATCGCGTGTCTGGGGTAGAGCCCTTTTAGAAGAAGTATTAGATGGTAGCTGTTGGCCTTCGCCGCGACCCTCAGTTCGCCTCCGGACGTGACAGCCATCAATGAACAGCCACGAGCCCTGGCCTCCCTGTAAATCTTCATCGTCTCGGCAGTGTTGCCGGAATAACTGGAGATTACAGCGAGTGTGTGTGCGTCCAGAATAGCAGTCCGGGGTACCTGACGAGGCGCATCGGTTTAGGCGACTTGATCATGCAGCAGTTGGTGACGAAGTACCCGCTCATTACGGACCCGCCAATGCCGCAGAGGACCACGTTATCACAATCTATAGACAGGCCCGGGTCGTAATCCAAGGACCTCTCCAGATCATCTATGAATTCGTATAGCTGCTCGAAGGTGGAGAGCTCGGTTATCCGTGCACCACCTCCGCCACGGTGTACCCGATTAGGAGCCCGTGTATGTCACGGCTGAGGGCAACGTCGGAGGCTATGTCGACCTCCGTGATGTCCATCCTGTTCTCCTCCAGCACCTTCGCCATGCATCCGATAATGATCTTGACCAGCTCTGATGAGCTCTCGCTGTGGAGTACAACCATCCTCAGCTCGGTGACATGCACGTTGGAATCGAATTAACCGACCAGCTCGTTGTGATCGAACTCCGGGAGTTCGTCCACAAAGGACAGTAGACCCGCGGAGGCATTGCCTCCTTGAAACCCACGGAGCACGCATGGACGTTCGATGTGCTGTAGCATGCTTCAACGTTGCCGTCCAGAGCTTCCACGAGCGACTCCGCGGAGGCACCGATAATGGAAGCACTGTCCGAGATGCCCACGACGGCCTCGCGGAACATGTCCTCGGTGGGGAAGGCACCGTCCGCTGAATCACGGAGGAGAGGAACCCGAGCGCGAAACCGGTGGAGGCCACGATGCCCCTCAATGTCGGCGCGCAGGATGGTGCATCCCCTGTCCTCCAGCTCCTCCTCCACCCCGACAGCACCGTCGATCGTAGAGAAGATGACGACAATATCCCCCATCGGACAGCTATCCAGGGACGTGGTCATCGCGGACGCATTCGACGGGCACTCTAGAGCACCCGTCCGT
Organism: uncultured Methanomassiliicoccales archaeon; assembly: GCA_964642395.1. GTDB lineage: Archaea > Thermoplasmatota > Thermoplasmata > Methanomassiliicoccales > Methanomethylophilaceae > Methanoprimaticola. The sequence continues at coordinate 7,078 of CAZXOR010000045.1, forward strand.
AACATCTGACATAACGGAACCCGCGACGGAGCAAGGGTCTACATCGAATACGCAGAGCCTACCCCGTGTATCCCGTCAGGCGCGGCAGTCATGCCCTCGG
>CAZXOR010000046.1:0-7129 GCA_964642395.1 uncultured Methanomassiliicoccales archaeon
CGCAGGATTCAAATGTCATAAATCAATCCAACTCAATTCCTGGTTATTCAAGTTTCACCCGAATCATATAGAGGGAGCAGCCCCCATATGCCTCCGAAAATCATTTAAAAAAGTTGCAGAAATACGAATCCGTTCAAGGTTTGAAAATTTTTGAACTACTAGCTGACGGGAGGAAGCAACTCCTCCTAGATAACGAGACCATAGTCAGAGACCTCTTCGATGCCGACGCCGGCTTTGCGTCGACCTACCCGGGCACTCTTCCTCCGAGATAGGTAACCTCCTTGAGAAGGTCACTTCCGAAGCCGGAATGTACTCCGAGTTCACCACAAACGAAAGGGTGACCATGGAGGTGTCCGCAATGGCGGCGTCCTCCGGCCTGAAATCGTTCGTGTTTATGAAGCACGTGGGCCTGAACGTGTCCGCGGACCCTATGATGACCCTGGATTACTTCGGAGTCATCGACGGGATGCTCATATTGATCGCGGACGACCCGTCCATCCACGACTCCCAAAACGAGCAGGACAACCGCTACTACTCCCTACTAAGTCTTCTCCCAATGGTAGAGCCCTCCACCCAGACGGAGGCCATGGAGATGATCAAGACCGCTTATGACATATTGGAGTGCATCACCCCCCCGATCCTATTTAGGACCACCACCAGGGTCAACCATGCCAGCGGGGTGGTGGAGCTGGGCCCCAAGACGGAGCTCATGACCAAGGGAGACTTAGATAAGGACGTCATCAGGTTCGTGAACATTCCCGCCAACGCCAAGGTGAACAGGAAGAGGCTTCTGGAATGATGAGGTGGGCCAGGGAGCTCTCTGAGGAGTCTTCGTTGAACTTCGTCGAAGACGAGGGAGACGTGGGGATCATAACGTCCGGCATCTCCCACACCTACATCAGGGAGTTCGTGAAGAGAGCCTTCATCATGAAGCTTGGATTCACCAATCTACTACCGGAGACCAGGATTGCCGAATTCGTCAGAGGCAAGAGGGCGGTCGTCGTTGTGGAGGAGCTGGAGCCCTTCCTGGAGGACCAAGTTCTGAGGATCTGTGCCCAGAGCAGCATATACGTACCTGTCTACGGGAAAAGGACCGGGTACTTTCCCTACGCCTGAGAGTACAATCTCAAGACTCTCGAGGACATCGTCGAACTGGTGAACGTCCAGAGTTTCAGGGAACCAATGCCTGCTTCCGACGTCAAGCTTCCAAGCAGGTCCCAGACGCTTTGTGCCGGATGCCCTCATAGGGGTATGTACGCGGCCACCAAAAGAGCCGTAGGCTCCAGAGACGTAGTCTATACTCCGACATCGGACGCTACATCCTCGGAATCGTCCTGCCGTTTCAGACCACAGATATCATCATTTGCATGGGCGGAGGGGCGGGGGCTGCTAGCGGCTTCGCGGCCGAACCGACCAGACCCCCATCACTTTCATCGGGGACTCCACGTTCTTTCACGCCGGGGTCCCGGGGCTGGTCAACGCCCTGTTCAACAACCATAGGATAATCATAGTGATCCTGGACAACCGCACCACCGCCATAACCGGGCACCAGCCTAACTCAGGTATCGGGAGAGAGTTAGGAGGCATCACTACCGAACTCATTGATATCGAGAAATTGGTCCGCAGCATCGACGTGAAATGCGTCGAAAAAGTGAATCCCTACAACATGAAGGTGGCTACCAAGGCCATAAGGGGCGTCCTGGAGCACAACGGGGTCGCCGTCATCATATCCAAGTGTCCCTGCCCGCTGGAGCTCAAGAAGAGGAAGATGCTGGAGGCCAAGAGGTGCGAGGTGGACTAGTCCAAGTGCATCCGGTGCGACACCTGCCTGAAAACCATAGCCTGCCTGTTTCAGATCAAGAGGAACGAAGCTGTGTAGGTGAACCCGACGCAGTGCATGAGGTGCGGGATGTGCGCGAACGTGTGCCCTCGCGTCGCCGTAGAGAGAGGAGATGAAGTACACCATTCAGATCGTTGGAGTGGGGGGGCCAGGGCGTCCTTTTGGTGTCCATGGTTCTGGGGCACGCGGCGATGAACCGCGGATACATGGTTGTGATGAGCGAGGTCCACGGCATGGCCCAGGGGAGACAGCGTCCTCTCCATGGTCCGCTTCGGCGACGATGTCACTAGTCCCCTGGAGGCCACGGGTGCGCGGACATGATCATTGGTTTCAAGCCTTCGGAAACTGTGAGGAACCTGCCGCTGGACAACAGCGACACCTCGGTCCAAATGAATCTGGACCCAGTGTACTCTTCGATAGTTGTGGCTGGGTTCGAGAAGTACCCCTAGATAGACAACCTCATCGAATCAGTTAGGAGGGTTAACGCCAACCTCGTGACCTTGGACGCCACCAAGCTAACCATCGAGGCTGGGAAGACCGTCGCCGCCAACGCCGTAATGATCGGCGCTGTTGTGGCCATGAGGGACTTCCCATTGACGAAGAAGGACCTCCTAGAGGCCCTCAAGTCACAGATACTTCCGAAATTCCTGGACATCAACGTCAGGACATTTGAGATGGGGTACAACGCCGTGAAGAACTGAAACAAGATGGGGCCGGACCCTCTCGCCTTACCTTTTGCCACTTGTTTCGGAACCTGGGCCGACCCTTTACTGCTAACCAGCACGCCTAAGAAGATCCATCTTAAACTCGTAGTATGCAGGACTCATATCTATGTGATGGACGTGTGGATTGTCGAACCTCTGCTCCTCCTGCCAGATCTCGTCCCTAAGCTGCCTCTCTACATGCTCCCTGATCTCCACCAAATCCTTAGGCGGCGAGACCCTCCTTCCGTCGAGGATCACCGGGCGGAGGAGCTCCTTTGCGGTGCAGTCTCTGAACTCCATGTTCTTCCAAGGCTTTATAGGGTCCACGAATCTGTAGGGCTAGGACAGGTCTACGGTCTCGTCCGCCAGGGTGATGAGGTCGGATGTGGCGTGACCGGTGGAATCGTAGATACGGTACACCTTCTTTCTGCCGGGGTTGGTGATCTTCTCCACGGTCTCGGAGATCTTGATGGTCGGTCTACATACGCCTTCCTTCTCGACGGCGGCGATTTTGTAAACCGCTCCGAGAACGGGGTCGCTCTTAGCCGTGATCAGCCTCTCGCCCACTCCGAAGGAGTCGATGCAAGCGCCCTGATCGATTATAGACGTGATCGAGTACTCGTCCAGGCTGTTGGAGGCTATGATCCTGGAGTCGTAAAGCCCCGCGTCGTCCAGCATCTTCCTGACCTCCTTGGTCAGGTACGCCAGATCCCCAGAATCCAGCCGGACGCCCTTCAGGCGCCTCCCCATGGGCTCCAGCACTTCCTTGGCGCAACGTATGGCGTTGGGCGTCCCGGACTTCAGGACGTCGTATGTGTCGATCAGCAAGACAGTGTCGTCCGGGTAGATCTCGGCGTAGCGCCTGAACGCCTCGAACTCAGAGTCGTGGTACATGACCCAGCTGTGGGCCATGGTCCCGCTCACCGGGATTCTGAAAATCTGTCCAGCCAGGACGGTCGCGCTCCCGTCGACGCCCCCTATGTACGCAGCTCTAGCACCGTAGATGGCGGCGTCCATGTTGTGGGCCCTACGGGCGCCGAAGTCAGACACCCCACGGCCCTGGGCGGCCCTGACGATCCTGCGAGCCTTGGTGGCGATGAGTGACTGGTGGTTAACTTGCGCCAGGATAGCGGTCTCCGCCAGCTGGGCGTCAATCATCGGGGCGGTGACAGTCATCACCGGCTCGTTAGGGTACATCACCGTGCCCTCATCGAAGGCATAGACATCACCGGTAAACCTGTACCCCTTGAGGTACTCGAGGAAGCGGTCGTCGAACATGCTTAGGGAGCGAAGATACTCCACATCCTCCTCGCCGAAGCGCATGTGCTCTATGAAGTCTACTACCTGTTCCAGGCCGGCGAAGATCGCGAAGCCCCCTTTGTCTGGGACCTTTCTGAAGAAGACGTCGAAGGTAGCGATGTCGCCCTTGTCGGCCTCCAGGAAATACCCGTTGGACATAGTCATCTCGTAGAGGTCCATCATCATCGAGAGGTTACGCTCGTCGAAAATGTTCATTGACAGTCACCATTTTCGTTCAGGCAGTTTTCCAAGCCTCCGGGACGGCGTACCCTCGTGAAGACGTCGTTGCCAACGACACGCATATCGGTGCGCGATCCCATTGTTTTGACGCCGCGGGACAGAGTCTAGACCAGCTGCAGGGATGCGAATGCACGTTTCATGTACATCATTGCTTGCACCGCATCCGATCTCACCCTCGAATTATAGGGCGTCTCTTATCCTGGCGTTCCGATGCAGCAACGCCTTGTCGAGAGAGTTGAGCTTCAAGGCGAAGCCTACTAGGGAGCGCACGGCATCCGTGCGAAGGAACAACACGTTTAGCTCTCCGGGCTCCTAGCGGAACCTGTCCAGTGCGTCGACGTCTTTCAGGACACGATATAGTTCCAGCCCGCCGAATTCATTCAGTCCCGCAAAGGTGGTTCTCTCGCCGTCGGCATCGTCCTTGTTGATATACACCATGGCAATGTAGGTGTGAGGGTCGAACTTCAACCCGATGTCCTCGCAGAATGTTCTGTAATAGCCAGCGCGGTCGCCGTGGCCGCTGTTTAATCAATCGCCGTGGCGCCTGGAGTCGTGGAAGACGGTGGCTATGCAGAGCACCTTGGTCCAGTCTTCGTCCATCCCAATGCAGTTGGAGATCATTAGGCCGAACTGCAACATCCTCGTGCAGGGGCCTTTTCGTGGAACACGGACTTGATGTCGTTGAACGTCACCTCCTCCAGGAAGTGCTCCCACCTGTTAAACCTCAGGATGATTCTCACTGGCACCTGCTCCTGTAAATCTCCGAGATCGATCGTCCCTGTATATCCCCCATTCTGGTTGAGATTTCGGACAGCGCGTGAACCAGGTCATCGTTTATGCCGACCTACTTATCCTCTATCCTACTGTCCACATAGACTTTACTTTTGTTTATCATTATGTATCCCGTGTCTAGGTTGCCGATGACCAAGTTAATCATGGGAATTTGACAATCCTGTTGTAGATGCCCACACCCAGCTCCAGCGCGACCATCCTACCGCCAAAGTTTCACTCTATAAACCTAATCATCCTGGATTCCACCTCCTTGTCCGACAGGAAATTTCCGTCCACCTACATCCTTATCCTCATGGGCCTGCCGCATCTCGGGCAGCGGGAAAGCCCGATGCCGGGACCTCCCCGTTAATGACCTTGTGTCTCAAATTAGACACACATCCGAGCGAAGCATAGATGGTGTCATGGCAGCGACGGATGCACTGCATCGTTCTCCAGTTGCTCTTAAGCTCGCACACGCGAGACTTGTCGAATCTGACTGCGGTGAAGTGACCTTTGCCGTCGGTAGTCACACGAAGTAGTCCTTCCTTGACACAATCAACACCAGGTCCCGTATAACGTCTGTGACCTTGTAATTGAAGCAGTACATTCCTATCAGCCCCGCCCAGATCGTCCAGTCCACAGTCTTCGGCAGATTTGTGAACGACGCCTAGATAATGGAGCGAACCCAATATCTCTGGACAGTCTCAGGGAACATCTCGGCGAAGTTCCTGTCCTCCGCGAAGAGCCTCAATCCTTCGAAAATCAACAGACCATTGCTTGCCCCGATCAGGATGCTGTCTACATCCGCAATCATTACCGCAGCCTTATCATAGACATCCGTGTCGTCACGCTTTCAGTGATTTCCTGAGGTCAGACAACATCTTTACGATGTCGTCCCTAACCGCTAGGCTGCGGTCGGCGATCTCCGGGGGGGGGGGGGTACAGAGCGTCTCTGACGTTGACCGTAGAGTGCCTGGACCTCGGTAGGATGTATATCATATTTCAAAACGGCTGTCGGATAAACAACGGCATCATCCTCTTGACACCAAGCTCCAGGAACAATAGCCTATCGTCTGCGTAGGACCTGATGAATGTGTTGAGTTTCGCGTACTCGTTGCGGTAACGTTCGCCATCCAGAAACACCCTGGACCTCACCCAGAGTTCCATTAGCGTCCTGCATCTTGGGCACCCCGGCAACAGCTTTTACAGGACTTTCAAGTCGCTATCGATGGAGTCCTTCAGCCTGCGCATGATGTCGTACGACGGGTACAGCCTGTTGTGGCAGGGTCTGGAGCACTAGAGGTGTCCAAAGTACCCCTGGATCGTGCTGATCCTTTCCTCTGAGAACACCCTGTAGAACTGCTAGTCTTGGTTGCTGGTCACAATGTGGTACTCCTTCCCCTCCAGTACTTCCTTCAGGTTCTCGTAGGGTTTCGAGGGTTCCTTATCCAGGACGAAGCATGTGCTCTTGGCAAGGAACGCCCACCTCTCCTCGTCTGTGCGGTAGTTGTGTTAGAATCCGTCGCAGGTGCAGCGGAACCTGTACTTCTTCTCAAACTTGGAGTAGTTCTTCATGAAGAACATGCCTCTTTTGTCAAAAGTTTTCCTTGTCACGGTATTAAACCCCCATCTTGAGGCGCCTTCTTCGGACTTCCGCGGGGCATTTTGACCTCTGGCTCCTCGGGCATTTTTTTTGGCTTCCCCTTCTTCTTCGGAGGCGGTTCAGACTTCTGCTTGGACAGACCCAACCTCTTCATTAGCTCCATATCCTTCTTCAACCTGTGAGTCCAGTGTCCGTCATCGGTCGACGCCTCCTCCGGGGCGTCGACCTTTCTTTAGGTCTCAAACAGGTCCTTCATAGCGTTCCCGTAAGCCATACTGTTCAGCACTGGTGTTGACGAACAGGTTGAGGATCCTCCTGGAGACCATGACCGCGATGGTATTGATGAACTCGTTTCTGATCACGCTGAAATCCCTCTGGACCCTAGTGTTATCCAGCTCCAGGCTATTGTCGAACTGGTTGAAGACCGTCTCGATCTCCCAGCGGTCCTCGTAGGTGCGGTAGATCGCCTCCGGCTCTAGGTCCAGATAGGATTAGAAGATCAGCATCCCGGCCTTGGCGAACTTCCTTCAGAAGGACTTTAGGTCGAACTCCTTGCTGCGGTCCATTCTGGCCACGATGTCCTTTGCTGCTCAGAGACCAGGGACAGATCCTTGAAAACGTACAGGCAGCGGCCTTCGGCCGTTGCCTTTTTGTATAGAATCTTGCGGTCGA
>CAZXOR010000047.1:0-7096 GCA_964642395.1 uncultured Methanomassiliicoccales archaeon
CGAGTTGTTCAATTTATCGCAAACATGAATGCGCGGGTCAATTTTTAACGGGGTGGTGTTCTACTAGGACTAATACGGCAAGGTGTCGACCTCCAGATACTACGCTGACTGGACATCCCTGTTTAATTCCGTCACCAATTTCTGAAACAGGACGCTCCGGGAATCCCTCTGGGGTGCCCACGACGACGCCGTGAGAGATTCCATCGAGGATGAGGAGGCGGACAAGATCTTTTCCACAGAATTGACCTAGAGAAGCTGGAACGGCTGCTGGCAGAAGAGGCCGAACTGGAGAACGCCTACTACAGCTACACCGGTGACGCAGACGGATACACCGAGATCATGCTGGAGCTGGTGAGATACGCAACTCTATTGCCGCCTATTACGGGTACAACAACTATGTGGACTACGCTTACGCCGAGTCCTTCTACAGGGACTACACCCCCTACCAGACGGACATTGCGAAAAATACTGTGAAGGAATACGTCAGCGGCCTGTTTTCTACGCTGTACTTCATGATGGACGGGGATGTTCTCAACGGCCTGTTCACCTACACCAACCAAAACGAGCTGTTCGACTTCGTTGAGCCGTTCATAAACAGCATATGCTTGGAGTTCGCCAGGTCTACGACTACATAAGGGAGTACGGCTTAATCGACTTCGAGGACCTGGACACGAAGTTCGACGGTGCGTTCACCTGGAAACTCGATGACATAACATACATCTGCAGTGACCCCTACATGGACTACTACAACGCCTCGATGCTGATGCACGAGTTTGAGCACACGGCCCACCGCCTCCTGAATGTCACCAAGAGCTACAACCAGGACATAATAGAGATCCACTCCCAAGGTCTAGAGATGCTGCTGGCCCTGATGTCCGAGACATGTACACCAGAAACGTTCTAATGGACTCGGCGTACGTCGTCCTCATGGTGTGCATGGTGAACGATTTCGAGAAGTTTGTACTATGGCTACGTGACCACCATCGAGGGGATAGCGGACTTCTGGATGCAGCTAGAGGCGGAGTATTTCCCGGGATTCATCGTGGCCAATCGGTATTGCATAAGCCACATCTTCACTAACCCGGTGTACTACATCAGCTACGGCGTGTCGGCGTTTAGCGCACTGGAAATCTTCGTCTAGGGCCTAGAGGACCACAATGCCGCGGTAAATCTGTACCTGAACATCGTCGCATACACTGATGACGAAGTCATCATTATGACCGACGAGCTCGGCATGATGAACTTCTTCAGGGAAAAAGACGCGACGGCCGTCTTCGAGGCCGTCCTGAAATACTCTCTGTCCTGAATGCATGAGGGGAGTGGCAATCTCCTCTTAAATCATTTTCAGAATTTCTCACCGGTTATACGCTCGTATATGTCGACGTAGAGCCTGCTCACACGATTCACGATCTCCTGGGGGAGCGCGGGGATGTCGGGCTCCGGAAGGCCCTTCTCGCGGGCAGTGTAGAGCTCGTCATAGTACCCGGTCTCGCGGTAATATTGCCTGACGAACTCCTTGGAGAGCTCCACGATGTTTCCCTTAGTGTATTCCTCGGCGTCCCACCAGCGGTCCTCGTCTAGAGTTCCAAAGGTATCGACCACCATGATCCTTCTCTCCTTATCATAGGCGAACTCCTTCTTGCCGTCGCAGTGGATAAGGCCGCGCTTCCCCGCCTCCTCATCTATTATCTCGTCGATCTTGAGGACAGTGTCCACGATGACCTGGTACTCCTCGTCGGAGATCCCAGCCATATTCTTTGCCTCAGCCTCAGTCAGGTTCTCGTCGTGCTCCTCCAGCTTGGTGGTGCACTCCACGAAAGGCTTGGGAAGCTTTTCTCCCCTCCTGACCTCGTGCCCGGACTCGAAGCCAAGGTCCTCCGGTCTGACCTTTCCGGACTTAAGCCTGTCCAGGAGGGACCCGGCGGCGTAGTACCTACAGATGATCTCCAATGGGATCAGATAGTTGGTGATGGCCCCGTCGATCTTGCTGTAGTCGCGGATGACGTTCACCCTCCTCACCCTCATCCTGCCCTTAGAGGGCTCGCTAATATAGTGGTTGTTGATGCCGGCCTCATCAAGCTTTCCGAACCAGAACTTAGCGGTCCTGCATAGGGTCTCCCCTTTGTGGGGGATCTTGGAGGGGATGATCTTGTCGAACACAGAGATGTTGTCCGTGTAGACGAACTCCAAGGTGTCGTCGTCTACCTGGTAGACCTCCTTGACCTTCCCAGTCATGATGTGTTTCATGTGCTGTCAATTCAGGATGGTGTAGAAATAATCTTGGAATGTGTGGAATCAGTTCCCAGACATAGGGACCCTCTCCATCTCCATAGTGCTCAAATCGACAGTGGTGAGAACGCCCTCGCAGGCGGAGCCTAGGCCAGCAACGAGCCTCAGGGCCTCCAGCGCCTCCATGCCTGCCACGACCGCAACGGCCGCGCCCACGGACGGGACGGGGCCCTCCGGGTCTCTAGCGGTTCCCAGGACATCTGCCAGCGACGGAGTCTTTCCCGGCACGGATACATATAGCTGCCCGTTGAAACCGGACACCCCCGCATGAACCAACGGGATGCCTAGACGGTGAGAATGCCCGTCCAGGGTCATCCTGGCCTCGAAGGAATCGAGACAGTCGACGATGACGTCGCATCCGGCGAACATGTCACCATTGTCCTCGGTGATCGGCTCGTATACCGCCTCCACATCTGCCGCCGGGTTGAGCGCGAGGATCCATTCTGCCGATATCACAGATTTCGGACGCATGTCTTCTGCGTTATAGATGAATTGACGGTTGAGATTAGTGACGTCGGGGACGTCGTGGTCGCAGAGGATGAACCTGTACGCTCCCGCCTCCGCGAGGGCCGTGACGACGTTAACCCCCAGCCCCCCACATCCGGCCACCCCAATCTTTGCCTCCATTATCCTGCGCTGGCCGTCCTCCCCAAAAATTGGAAGCTGCCTCTCGAACTTGCTCACAAGATGCCCTCCACGAAGTCCTTTAGCAGGGAGCAGGCCTCCTTCACGGTACTCTCGCGGACCTGCTGGCGGCCTCCTCTAAATTCGTTCCTAGTGACGACCGCGCGGGATCCGTCCGAGACAGCGATGTACACCAGACCCACGGACTTGGCATCCGTAGCTCCTCCGGGGCCGGCGATACCGGTGACGGCAACCGAGTAGTCCGCTTCGAACAGTCTAGCCGCTCTGAGGGCCATCTCCCTCGCGGTTTCCTCGCTCACGGCGCCGTGGACGATCATAGTCTCCCTCTTAACACCTAGGATCTTCTCCTTGGCCTCGTTGCTGTAGGTGACGACGCCTCCCAGGAAGTACTTCGAGGACCCGGCCATGTTCGTCATGGCTGCACCGATGAGCCCTCCGGTGCAAGATTCCGCTGTGCACATGGTCTTGTGCCTGATGTCCAGAGCGAATCCCAGGATCTTGGCCTCATAGGGGCGCACCGGCCGCCCCTCCGTGATGTCTCTGATCCTACCGACTCCGTCTACGGCGTCGATGATCTTCGCCACCGCCAGGGGCACCAAGTCCCTCCACTCCTCTCCGATGGCGATCCTCCTGCGGACTTCCGTGCCCGAGTAGATGTTCCGGTTGTACATTGGCAATTTCCTCACCTCATACCCGGCCTCCTCGAAGAGGCGACGGGTCATGGGGTTATTGGAATAGACCCTCTTGAACGGCGGGACCATGGACACCACGTGGGTCACCCACACCGAGTACCTGTTAAGGTCTTCCACGGGGATGATGCTGAACTCCGCGATGCCTTCGTCTCTGAGGGAGTCCGACAGCATTTTGTACCTCTCACCGGCGGTGAACGGGTTGTCCGGGTCGTGGGAGTACTGGGCGCTCCCGATGCCTATTATGAGGTGGTCGGACTCCTCCACGCACTTGCGCAGGACCTCCATGTGTCCATTGTGAAGTGGCTGGAACCTCCCAATGACAAGGGAGTGTCCGGAATAGTCGTTCCGGGTCATGCCGTCTACATTCGTAGAGAACGTTAAAAGGGTTGTCAGGACCCTGGATGTGATCTGATACCATTAGACTGCGACGATCGCCTACAGAACATCCAACAGAAAGTGCATAGAGATTACCGGGGCCGTCCATGTCGCGGTAGATGTGCGGGACCCTGGAATAATAAGGGAGACAGGGATAAGGTCGCTTGCATTGGGCAGGTCCCTCATCCTGATGGTTTCACTGGGGCATCGGGATCGAAGAGGGGTGTTCAACCGTCTCAGGCTCAGCAATAGGTACCGGTTCGGGGACCGGCTCGGCCACCGGGATCTGGGGCGAGACCTCGGGGGGCTTCGGGCGGATGGTGTAGTGGTACTCCGCAGGGGACTCGATCTTCCTGGCAGAGGACACCCCGCCCTGGTTGAGGGGCAGGAGCTTATCCAAGTATTGCTACTTCATGGGGCAGTCCACGAAGGCGTACTCGAACACGTCGCGGAGGGTATCCACCGTGTAAATTTCCATTGTCTTATAATAATGATTCTCGATCATGACGTCCTTGGCATTGTCCGCCGGGATCAAGGCGATCCTGATGCCAGACACCGCAGCAGCCTCCAACTTCGCGGTGACGCCTCCGACTGGCAGTACCTTCCCCCTAACGCTGAGGGACCCGGTCATAGCCAGGTCCTGGCGAATCTGGATGCCTTCCAGCGCAGAGATTATGACCGTCGCCATGGTAATAGACGCGGAGTCTCCCTCCACGCCGTCGTAAGTACCGATGTACTGCAGGTGGATATCGCTGTCGGACAAGTTGGTCATGGTGTATTTTTTAATGACCGCGGAGATATTCTCCACCGCCTCCTTGGCGATGTCTCCCAGCTGCCCGGTGGCCACGATGTGGCCAGCTCTCTTGACCTGGGAAGGCGAGACCTCGGCAACGATGGGCAGTACAATACCGGAATACTCGGCCATGTTGGAGCTGGCGTTGAGAGCCGCCAGACCATTGACCATTCCCACGGCCTCGCCAGTGGTGCGGAACATCTTATAGGCTTCGTTGGCCTCGATATACCTGTCAGCGATCTGCTGCTCTAGGCTGCGGGCGGTGCCCCTAGCCATGACGACGTCGTCGACGGTGACGACCTTGGTGCCCTTCTGGACGGCTATGTCACCAGACACCCTGATGAGTCCTCCAAGCTCCCTCATTCTGAGGGTGAGCTCACCCTTCCTGCCGGAGCGTCTCTGGGCTTCGCGCAGGACCTCGGCCACAGCAAATCTATCGAAGTGAGGGATCTTGCCGTCCTTCCTAACCTCCTGGGCCACGAACCTGGTGATATTGTCGCGGTTCTCGTCGGTGTCGGGCATCGTCGACCTCATGTACACCTCGTATCCGTAGCCTCTTATCCTAGACCTGAGGGCTGGGTGCATCCCCTGGATAGCGTCTATGTTCCCTGCGCACACAAGGATGAAGTCGCAGGGGACAGGCTCTGACTTGACCAGGGCCCCTGAAGAGCGCTCAGACTGCCCGGTGATAGACATTTTCTTCTCTTGCATGGCGGTGAGAAGAGCCTGCTGGGACTCCATCTTAAGCAGATTAATCTCGTCGATGTAGAGGACGCCCTTGTTGGCCTTATGGATGGCCCCGGCCTCCAGCCTGTCATGGGAGGGCGTCTCGAGCCCTCCGGACTGGAACGGGTCGTGCCTGACGTCGCCCAACAGGGCGCCAGCGTGTGTACCTGTGGCGTCCACAAACTGGGGCATCTCCCCCGCGTCGTGACCCACCAACACTTTCGGCACGATAGATGTCTCGTTCCTTTGAACTCCTGGAGTCCTAAACATGAAGAATATGAGCATGGCGCCGAGGATGGCGAACAGCGTGATCGTAAAGTTCCCGAGCATGAGGCCCGCGAGAAGACCAAGTATAATCAAGCTGAGGCAGGCGTAAATATACATTGTATTCTTCTGGTTCCTCTGTTGGACAGCGATCGACTTCTGCTCCGCCACGACGGCCTTCCCCTTGCCTGCAGGGAAGACCCTGATCCTGGGCTCGTTGAAATCCTCCGGGTTGTGGTAGGCTACGATATCTTGGAGGTCCTCCTTGGGGAGGTACTCGACCATCGAGTTGGCCAGCATGGACTTGCCGGTACCGGGCTCGCCGATGAGCATAACGTGCCTCTTCTGGGAGGCCGCCTTGCGCATGACCTCCACGGCATCCTCCTGGCCGATGACCCTGTCGGCTATCATGTCGGGGATGTGGATCTGCTCGGTGGTGGTGAAGGTCTGCCTGTCCGCCCATTCCTCCACGGAAAGGTCGGACCTCTTCACGTTAAGTCTTTTTGTCATTTTTCCCTCTCGAACCTAGTTTGTTCTTATATATAAGAGTTCATTGAATTGATTCCGGATGTGCATTCATTGCAGGGTTCCCGTCCTCATGCCGTACAGTATGACGCCGACAATGATCGCGACGATCAGCACCGCCATGATCTCGGTTCCCCACCTCTCGATCAACGAGCTGTCGTCCGGCCAGTCGTAGCCCTCGACGGAAACGGCAGGGGTGGATGCCAGGTCGAGGTCCGCCACATGGGTGGAGCCGAAGCCGCGGTAGACTGTGGAGGACTGAAGCGGCACCAGCGTGTACATCCCGGCCAGCAACGGGGACACGTCGTCCCCGTCGTACAGGGTCACGTCGACGAGGTACCATGTGCCGGTCACGTCCTCCTGGTCAGAGTCGATGTAGTAGACCACGTTCCAATATCCCTGGGTGGTCGTTCCGGATGTGTCCGTGACCACCGTTCCCTTCACTGTCTGCGCAGTGACGTCGTTGAAGGCGCAGAGGTAGGTGAAAGCCGCCGCGATGCCGGCGGATGAGGAGCTGCCAGTGACGAGGGCGTCGTAGACGTTGCTGACCGTCCCGTCCTCGTCGTCGGTCTCGGTGATGGTCCTGAGAAGGTCGGCGATGGCCTGGACCTTCTCCGGGACGGTTCCGGAGACCTGCGTCCTAGCATCCCTTATGGCGTTGATCGCCGACATCACGGCGTTCTCGGACCCGTCCTCGGAGATGAAGTCGGAGGGGACCGTGAGTGTGAATGTGACCATTGTGGGTGTGACGTATCTGCTGGACCCGGCACTGGTCCCCGTGCTGCTG
>CAZXOR010000048.1:0-7076 GCA_964642395.1 uncultured Methanomassiliicoccales archaeon
GTCGTAAACAAGGCATTTTCAATGAGTGGTCGGAAACTGACTCTGTCGCTGAAATTACAAGTAGAAACCGTTTCCGGCAGCTTACTCGACCCTGAGCGACAGGCGTCTCACGAGCTCAGCCGGCTCTTGCTCGGTCATGGCCGAGGACATCACGGCCACCCCGGCCGCGCCGCAGCGCATCACGTCGGGGTAGGTCTCTGGAGTTATGCCGCCGATGCCGTAGACTGGAATGTCCACCGTCTCACAGATCACCTCCAGGAATGGTATGCCGCGTGGGTCGGAGTCCTTGCAGGCGGTGTGAAACACGTGTCCAGCCAGGATGTAGTCCGCACCCAGGTCCTCCGCTTCCCTGGCCTGCTCTACGGAGTGGACGGAGGCCCCAACAAGGGAGAAGTCCCCCAGGTTGTCGACCTCGGCCATCAGCTGTACGGGCAGGTGGATTCTGCAGATGTCTAGCTCCCTGGCTACCTTTATGTTGGAGTTCACGGCCAAGGGCACTTTGTACCTCTCGCATATGTCCAGACACCGGGCCGCCAGTGAGAGCAGCTCATCGTGGCAGAGGTCCTTCTCCCTCAGGATCACCATCTCAGGATGAGCAGCCGCCAACAGTCCGATCTGCTCCAGGAATGGTCTCGCGCAAAGGTTTCTCGCTGTTATCACTATCATGTTCTCACGTAGTCCGTCATCACAGGTTAGAGCCCATTCCAGCGTATGGCGTCGGTATCTCGACCAGGTATCTCGGACCCGAGATCTCAAACTGGCCGTTCCTGTGCGCTTCACCGCTGTGCTTGTCTATATCCACACTGACTCTTGCGGATATCTTTGTTGCGCTCATTCCATTATGCCGTCGAGGAAACTCAGGCATCCTTGATAGATATCGTTTAGCCGGGTAATGGATAAATATGTGGTAGGAGATAAAAACCTGGAGTAATTGCGACTTCGTCACCGTGGATTCTTTGCGGATGCCCCTTGCGAGCCTGAATCTGGGCAGGGACATGAATATCTTCGTGTTTGGGTAAGCGCATTGCAGCGACATTGCGTGGAGTCCGTACGCCAGCACGTCCCTTCTGAAGTTATCCCTCAGGCCTAGGAGTGCGCCGAAGGCCACGCCCCCCATCCCTCCCCTGAGCACCCTCTCTTGGACGTCGAACCTATACGAGAAGACCATCTTGGGGTCGGACAGGTGGAGCTCGGCGTACATCGCCGGGTCGTAAGTCTCCTAAAAGACGGTGACGTAGTCGGCCCCGTGGGAGTGAAGGAGGGCGTACTTGTCGGTATTCATCAGAGACCTCTACATCCACGGTGGAGAACCTCTCGGACGCCATCCTTACGTACTCCTCGTGTAGTCCACCCCAGACCTACCGCGGGACTCACCGGCGAAGATTAGGACCTCCCTCAGCCTCATGGCCACTATGGCGTCTAGTTCCTTCTCTACGCTGTCAAAATTGAGGGTGACTTTTAAGATCTTGTTCCTGCGGTTAAACCCGCAGACGCACTTGTTGGAGCAGTGGTTGGAGACGTACAGCGGGGTGAACAGTAGGACCGAGTTTCCGAAGTGCTTGCGAGTCTCGTCCAGCGTCATGCAGACGTCGCGCCAAGTGAAGGAGGAGGGGTCTAGACGCCCAATCTTAGATAGGACACAGTTTGATGTCGGAGTCCAGCATCTCCATGTCGCTGTGGTAGTCTTCCACATCGGTATACTTTTTGGCCATGTCACCGCTCCTTCAGGAACTCTGTCAGCAGGCTGGACACCTCCGTCCCGCCCTCCATGATCCTGCCGGGCCCGGACAGGTACGTGAGCCTGCCGGCCTCTATTGCCACCCTGAATGTCCTGGCTATGGCGTGGATGTCCCTCGCCGTTGCCACGGCGGTGTTCGCCATGACTGCCGCGTAGCCCAGCTCTTTGGCTAGACGTGCGATGCGGGCCGCCTTTTCGGTGTTCCTAGCGTCGGAGGTGTTGGGCAGAAGGGTGATGCTCTCAGGCATGCCATTGAGGATGTTGCCTTCGCTGGGGGAGCTTGCCCTGCGTATTGCGAGGGTGGCTATCTCTACCCCGCCATTTTCGATTACGGCACACATAATGTCAAGGGAGAACTTGTCGGAGCCCAGGATGAATCTCGATGTGAACCTGCGGCCCTGATGATGAGATCATCCGATATGGTATCGGACCCTCATCGATGTAGCCGTTTTACGGTTTGTCGTGTCCGAGGACGATCTTCAGTATCATGTTAGCCATATGCCCGACGCAAACCATGACTCTAGCGATGATGAGCCCGAAACTCTCTCCAGAATTGGAGACCCCGTCGTCGCAAACGTAGAGGCGCCTCATGGGATGCGTAGTGACGATATCGTTGAAGCTATTGGAGCTGGCCATCCCGGAGCAGGAGACCACGATGTAGTCAGAGCCGGCGAAGAAGGTCTCCACCAGCATGGCCTTAGCCTCTGCCCGGTCCAGATACTCGTAGACTATGTCGCACCTCGAGGAGACGCTGCATGCGTTGTCGGGGCTGAGGCGGCACTCCTCTTTCTTGATGTCCACGTCGGGCTCTATTTCGACGAGGGTGTTGCAGATGGTCTCGGCTTTAGAAGACCTGACATCTTGGGGGATGTAGTACTGCCTGAAAAGGTCGGTCCCGTCCATGACGTCGAAATCGGTTACGATTATGTGGACAATTCTGGAGCGCACCAGTGCCGGTGGCTATGTGGGAGCCCATGCTATCGAAGCCGGCCACAGCGACCCTGTCGGAGGCGAGCTTCTCGACTATATCATCCGGAAGCGGGGACTCCCTCATCGTCCATCGCCCACGAAGCTGACGACTTCGATGTACATGCCCTGCCTGAGTGTGGTGAAGTGCCTGATCGCCCTGGGGCAGATCTCCCCGTCAATCTCTACGGCGACCATGTCGAAGCGGATGCCCATTATGGAGATCAGGTCCTCAACGGTCGCCTCGTCCTTCATTTCCACTGGGTCCTCATTGACCGTCACGATCATCTCAGGACATCTCCAGGGGGATATAGGGCCTGACTTTCAGGATGAGGTCCCTGAGCTCGTGCGCTGCTGTTCTGGGGTCTTCCTGAGCGACCACCGCTGAAACGACGGCCGCGGAATCCGCTCCGGCCCTGATCACGTCTTGAATGTTCCCGCGGTCGATTCCACCGATCGCCACGATTGGGATGTCCACAGCGTTCATGACCTCGTAGATTGCGCCCAGTCCCAGGGCCTGCTGCGCATCAGGCTTAGTCGGAGTGGTAAATATGGCCCCTACGCCGAGGTAGTCGGCGCCGCCCTCGACTGCTGCCATGGCCTCCTTGGCGTTATGGACGGATATGCCTATGATGGCGCTCTCGCCCATGAGATCCCTGGCCACCTCCACAGGGATGTCTGACTGCCCAAGATGAACCCCATCGGCCCCGGATGCCATGGCCACATCGACCCTGTCGTTCACGATGAAGAGCTTGCAGAGCTCGTCCGCAGCCTCGCGGATTTTCATCGCCTGGGTCAGCATCTCCCGGTCGTCAGCATCCTTCATTCTAAGCTGGACTACATCGGCCCCCCCCTCGTACGCCATCCTGGCGATATCGGAGTCGGTGTGCCTTCCGGAAAGTTTCCGGTCTGTCACGACGTAAAGATCGAACATGAGACCGGTTAGTCCCGTCACAGATTAATAGTTAATACGAGAAGTACGAGAACGGTGTAGCGAAGATGTATTTAACGTGGATGCCCGTGGTTGACGGAGGCATAAGCAATATCCTTTACCGTTATGGCAGTACCTACTACATCAACATGACTAACAGGTGCCCGTGCAAGTGCGTGTTCTACGTTAAGAACTCCACACTTAAGCTAGGCGACGTTAACTGCCTTTGGCTTGAGAGGGAGCCCACCGTCGACGAGGTCATAGCCAAGCTCCGCTCCACGGACCTATCCAGGTCGAGGAGGGTCGTGTTCTGCGGACACGAGAAGCCGACGGATAGGTTCGAGACCCTGAAGGAATGTGTCAGGAGGATACACAGAGTTCGGAAAGCCGGTAAGGCTGGACATTAACGGCCTCGGGAGTCTGGTCAACGGCAGGGACATCGTCCTCAAGATAATCGGGCTGATTGACTCCATGTCCGTTAGCCTCAACGCGTCGGACTCCGACACATACATGGGAATCTGCCATTCCGTCTTCAGGGACGCTGCATACTCGGCGGTACTGGAGTTCATAAGGGAGTGCCTGGAGAGGATTCCGGGCGTCACTGTGTCAATCGTCGGCGGGTTTATTAGCCCCAAGGACGAGGACAGGTGAGTGGAGATGGCCAGGGAGATGGATGTTATTTCAGGGTGAGGTGAACTTCCTCCCGGAAGGATAATGGCAGGCCTCGGTGCATGTTTCAGATTCCGTTTGTTCTCATTTATTATTCAGTCGAACTACTTTTATAATAAGCGGGTAATCGCACGGGCGGTAAAATGATTAGCGATGAGAAAAAGAAGAGAGACCCGATATTCACGGTCTGTTTTGTAGTATTCATTCTGGCCGCCGTGTCAGTGGTCGGAGTTTACATCAATGAGCATTATCTGGTCGAAGACAACACGCTCGTCGCTTACGGAGACGATGTTACTGTCAGCTACGTCGGAACTTTCTACGATTTTGACGGCAACGAGCATGCAATGGAGTTCGACTCCGGCGAGATCGACTTCTCTGCCAACGCCGACAGCGACGTCCTCCAGAAGTTCTGGGAGGCCTGCGTTGGACATAAGGTCGGGGACAGGATCGAGGTCGTCATCGATCCAGAAGATGGATACGTGGCACCCATCACCGGTCAACAGAACATCCCCACGTCCGGAATGACGATGAGCGTCAGGGAGACCATGTCTCAGACGCAGTTCGAGAACGTTTACAACTATGATCTAAGCAACGGCATGACCTATATCCAAACGGTCTACGGCTGGGACGCCCTATCCATCCTGGACTCTACTACCCAGATGGTCACGCTAATCCACATGCCCGTAGCTGGGGTGACATATACCTACACCTACGACGACAGGGAAGACGATTTCAAGGAGTCTTTCGTCACTGTCACGTTCGCCGTCACTTCCGTGGACTGGGAGACAATCACTTTCGACATCGGGTTCAAAGAATACGAGTCCATCGGAAACGGCGACGATGTCGAGATGATCGAGCTCCAGTTCGGGGACGAGACCTGGCAGGTTACTGAGATCGGAGACTCTATTTTCAGCTATAAGACCTCCTCCAAAACCAGCAACCAGACCCTCTATTTCGTGATAGAGATCCTCGAAATTAATTGAACACCACCATTTTACCTCCCCGAAAGCGATCTCGAGGAACCACAATTACCAAATCCGCCATGCATGCATGGCATTCGCGCATGTGACTCTACACGTGACGGACATCTAACATAGCATCGATTTCTACTAAGACTTGGGTTGCCGGTGGCCAGGAGGATGAACACCGATGATCATCCCATAGCGTTCATGGGAAACAGGGAGACGCTTCTGGAGCTCATCAGAGGCGAGAAGGGGCCTGTGGATTATCTTTCTATATCCATCGGGTTCACGAGCGGGGACGCCGAGGTCCTGGCTAGGAGCCTTGATAAGAAGTGCGTCGGGCCGATTAGTTCCGGCCCGGGCGTGGAGTTTAGGTTTGTCAGGGATCCGGACAGGTTCGCTGTTCAGATCCTCAAGGGATGAGTGTTAGAGGATCTCCTCTAGTTTCTCCAGCATCTCGTCGGTGTCCTTGGCCAGGAGCCGGATGACTCTCTCCTTTTTAGGACCCTTATCCACGATGGCGTCAGGAATCCCCTTGCTTTTCCTAAGGGCCTTCTCGGTGGCCTCAGAGAACTTGTCCTTGCCTATCTCGGCGGTGATGGCGGTCATACCCACATCTTCCATGACGTCCATGATGTCGTCCCTGTAGGCGATGCTCATGATGCAGCGAGTTTCGGGGCTGTGCTTCATGACAATCAGAAGCACATAGGAGAGGTCCTCGGCTGTGCCAAACTTGGCGGGGCCATTCTTCCTCAGTGTCCCATTGTACACGGTCATCCTCTTATCAATGGCGGCGATCTCCTCCGGTCTAGCGGCCCCCCTCAGGGCCATGGCGATGTTTATCCCGTTCTTGGGAACCAGCTCATCGGGTACGGTGTCAACTATTCTCGTGGCGGCAACATCCAGAGCATCAAGTACCTGGAACTTATCGGTGTCGCTTTTTAGATTGATCATGGCGTTCACCACAACATCGCCCTTGCCTATGGCGTACTGGGTGGCGATGGACTCCTGGACGAGCTCCCTGGACTTTAGGACGGCGTTGACGATGTTCAGCCCCTTGGCCATGTTGGCCGTTATAAATGAGGACAGGACGCATCCGCTGCCGTGGCCGGACTTTCTGAGCTTGGGGTACTCTAGCTTGGTGAACTCGGAGGACAGGTACAGGTAGTCGATGACGACGGGGGTGTTGAAGTGGCCCCCCTTCATCAGCACCGACGACCCCTGCTTCCCTATAAGCTCGCAAGCCAGTATCAGGTCGTCCTGGGTCTTGATTTTCATTTTGGCCAAGACCTCTGCCTCGTGCTTGTTGGGGGTCACCAGCTCGCACATGGACAGGAGCTTCTTTTTCAGCGCCGAAGCATAGCCGTCGTCGGACAGTGACATGCCGGTTCCGGAAATCATGACGGGGTCGACAATAAGGGGTATGTCGTGGTCCTCGAGGATGTCGGCCACAGTTCCCACGATCTCCGCGCTGTACAACATCCCGGTCTTGACAGCCCTGATGTCGCAGTCCTTCAGGACGGCCTCCATCTGAACTTTTATGAACTCCTCCGGGATGGGAAATATACCGTCTACCCCGCACGTGTTCTGGGCGGTGACGGCTGTAATTACTGAAGCAGCGTGGACTCCAACGACAGACATGGCCTTGACGTCTGCCTGGATACCCGCACCTCCTACGGAGTCAGAGCCCGCCACTGTAAGTGCAATCCTCATATCTGACCGCATGGTGTATGAGTTTAAATTCTCTCTATATAATTCAGGGTTGAAACTTGAATGACTAGGAATTGAGTTGGATTGATTTATGACATCT
>CAZXOR010000049.1:0-6935 GCA_964642395.1 uncultured Methanomassiliicoccales archaeon
CGAGTTCGTCCGAATCCCCGCCAAAGCACGTTTAGCATCTGCGCTAGTGTTATGCCGCACTTTCTCAAAACTTTGTCACCTCTCGGGCATTGGACAAACGTCTTGTATGTCGCAGGATTCACACGCCATAAGTCAATCTAACTTAACTCCTGGTTATTCAAGTTTCAACTCTGAATCGCATAGAAGGTATCGCGCGCGTGTTCTTTCGCCAAAGCCTTTATTAAGTGGATGCAAATCCCGTTTTCAGGGAATTGAAATGAAAGCATTCCGTGTCATTGGCAAGTACGCAGACCCCAGGCAGAGGCAGCCTTTCTCCATTGAGATAGCTGCCGAGAACGAGACAGCCGTCAGGGAGAAAACCCTGTCCACCATCGGCAGCAAACACAAGCTCAAGAGGTGGCAGATCGACATCACCTCCGTCGAGGAGATTCCCGCCGACCAGATTACCAACCATATCGTCAAGTACCAGATCGGTGAGTGAACGTGGACGACACGGAACTCCGTCAGGCAATCGCCCTGATGGAAGGCTACAAGGAGAGAGTGGAGGCCCTGAGCCGCCAGGTCCAAGTTCTCCGTGTCTCCCTTGACGAGGTCAGTATGGCCGCAGAGGCCCTCAAAGCGTTCAGAGATGCCAAGGAGGGCGACGAGATCCTCATGCCCGTCGGTGCCTCCACGTTCATCCCCGTCCAGGTCACAGGCAACAGAAAGGCTGTAGTGGGCATCGGATCCAACATCTCCGTGGAGAAGGACGTCTCCGATTCAGTGGACTACATGTCCGCCAACAGCGCCGAGATTTCCGAGGCGCTGAAAAAGTCTGTCGACACCCTCAACGAGGTCCAAAATGCCCTCACCAACGTGACCGCAGCCGTCCAGCAGGAATACAATGTCAGGCAACAAGCTATGAACGACCAGTGAAGGTGGCGCAGTTGTTCGACTCCCTCAAGTCCAAGATGAAAAGCTTCTTCTCAAAGGTGGAGAAACACCTTGACGAGGAAAAGGTCTACAAGCCGGAGGAGCTGGAACAGAAGCCCTTTGAACCGGTCACAGTGACACCTGCGCTCGCCACTTCGGAAAAGATCCTCGAGACTGTTGCTCCCGAGGCTGCATCGGAGCCCGTCGGGGCACCCAAGCTGTCTAGGAAGGAGATCCTCAAACTAAAGAAGCAGGAGAAGAAGGAGTCCAAGAGGATAGCATCCGTATCCTCGGTCGTATCCGATTCGGGGAAGAAGATCAAAGAGGACCCGTTAGACGAAATCCTGGACGAGCTGAAAATCATCCTCCTGGAAGCCGATGTGGCTTACCCGGTTGTTGAGGAGATCAAGAACGGCGTCCGCGAGAACCTCGTCGGGAGGAAATACGACCGTTCTTACACACTGGAGCAGGTCGTAAAGCTCGTGCTCAAGGACGCCATCAGGAACGTCATGAAGATCAACGAGTTCGACTTCGATGGATGGCTCGTCGAGCAGAAGAGGCCCACGGTTATCATGTTCGTGGGCATCAACGGGACAGGGAAGACCACCGCCATCGCGAAAATCGCTAAGCGCATCCAGGACCAGGATATGACCGTCGTCATGGCGGCGTGCGACACCTTTAGGGCTGGCGCAATAGAGCAACTCACCATCCACTCCGAGAAACTCGGATGCAAAATTGTGAAGTAGACCCACGATGCAGACCCGTCTGCGGTAGCCTTCGATGCGATAGATCACGCCCGGTCCAAGAGGAAGGACGTCGTCCTGATCGACACCGCTGGGAGGATGCAAACGAACAATAACCTCATCGAGGAAATGAAGAAGATCGTCCGCATCGCCAAACCTGATCTCAAGGTCTTCGTCGGTGACTCTTTGACCGGGAACGACGCCATCGAGCAGGCCAAGGTCTTCAACGCTGCCATCGAGGTCGACGCCATTATCCTCACGAAGATTGACACCGACGCTAAGGGCGGTGCGGCGCTGTCCATTGCGCACACGATCGGCAAACCCGTCGCGTTCGTTTGCAACGGTCAGGAATATGACGACATCATCAAATTCAACACGGAATGGATGATCGACCGTATGTTTAACGACGACTGAGATGTCCTAAACTGCAATCATCCCCCGTTCCAGATTTTCTTGGAATAAGGTTTCCTTCGGTTCAGCCCTTCACGCACAGGTTGTAGTATAGGGTTGCGAAGACCTTAGCATCGGTAATCATGTTCTTCACAACCACATGCTCGTTGGGAGCGTGCAGGGTCCCTCCCCCACACTGCCAGACGTAGGCGTTCAGGCCCTTCATTCTGAACAAATTGCCGCACGTCCCTCCTCCAATGCCCACGGCGGTCGGAACGTTGCCGATGATGTACTCCACAGCCTTGGATAGTGCCCTAAACCCCTTGGTGTCCTGGGACGACCTCATGCCGGAGATCTCCCTTTTTGCTATGGAGACGATGATCGTCGCTCCGGACCTCTCCTGATGTTCGGCGGCGATCTCCCTAACCCTTTCCACCACCGCGCAGGGGTCGTGGTCAGGGATCAGCCTGATGTCCATATAGAACTCGTCGTGACCGGGGATGGTGTTGACGTTGTCGACGGTCCCGGGTCTCCTCGTAGGTTCGAACGTGGAGTCCGGAGGCAAGAACACGTCGTCCCTCTCGGAGAAAAGCTGTGGGAGCCTCGTCATGATGTCCGCCAGTAGGTACATAGATACACGGTAAGCGTTGATCCCCCAGTTCGGGGGTGGATCCGTGGGTCGTCTTCCCTTCGATCTCCACCTTCAGCCATAGCATGTGCTTCTCGGCTACCTCGACCTAGTTCCCCCCGGGAGAGCCCCAGTCAGGCACCATGATGACGTCGTCTTCAGAAAACAGGCCCATGCCCAGGAGATGCTGGATGCCCCTCTCGCTGCCTGTCTCCTCGTCGGCAACGTAGGCGACCCCCAGAGACATCCCCTCTAGATCCATGTCCAGGAGAGGCCTCGATGCAAACATCGACGATATGACGAACTGGCCGTTGTCCTCGGTTCCCCTCCCATACACCTTGCCGTCCCTGTAGACGGGGTCGAACGGGGGAATGTCCCAGAGCGCAGGGTCTCCTGCCGGCACCACGTCGATGTGTGCCACGATCCAGACGGTCCCCTTCTTTCTCCCTTCCTTCCTGGCCAGGATATTGGAGCGCATAATGCTGGGATTGAATCTGTCTGGCACGTCGATCCTCCGCACAGAATCAAAGCCTCTTAGCCGCTCCTGAATGTAGTCAGCCTTCTTGCCCTCTCCCTCGCCGCCGTTGAATGGTGCAAGGGCGGGAAACCGAATCATCCCTATCATAGTCTCCACCATGTCGTCATAGCTGCTATCGACCATGCTGAGAACTTCTTCCAGGGACCTCATGGGGACAGGAATCGCATGTACGGAGATAAGAGTTGTCAGTGCTTGTTCGCATACAGTACGTGACGGAGAAATAAAAAGGGTTGTAGGCCCCCAAGGGATGCCCGGGACGTTGTTTGAGGTTTAGATCACTCGTTGCGGATGATCATGGTGACCGCATTTCCGCCTCCAAGGCAGAGGGTGGCAAGTCCGGTCTCCTTGTTTCTGTCCTTCATGGCGTAGAGCAGGGTGGTGAGTACGCGTGCGCCAGAACATCCGATGGGGTGTCCGAGCGCCACCGCGCCGCCGTTGACGTTGAATATCTCGTCGGGGACATTGAGCTCCTTCTTGACCGCACAGGAGGCGGACGCAAAGGCCTCGTTATGCTCGAAGATGTCGATGTCGTCAATGGTCATGTCGGCCTTCTTCAGTACGTGCTGGGTTGTTGGGATGGGTGCCTCCATGATATACTCGGGCTTGACCCCTTTCTCCCCGTAAACGATGATAGATGCCATAGGCTTTATCCCATGCTCTTCCGCCCACTTCCTGGATGTGATAACGAGGGATGAGGCCCCATCACTGAGCTGGGAGGAGTTTCCGGCGGTGACAATGCCGTCCTTCTGGAACACAGGCTTCAGCCTGGCGAGGGACTCCATGGAGGAGTCTTCCCTAACACCCTCATCGTTCTCCATGACGATGTCGCCCTTCTTGCTGTGGATTGTGACGGGCAGGATCTCTGCCTTGAACTTTCCGGCTTTGATCGCGGCGGCGGCCTTCTGATGGGACTCGACGGACAGCCTGTCCGCGTCCTCCCTGGTGACATGGAACCTCTGAGCCACGATCTCGCCGGTGTTGCCCATGTGCTGGTTGTTAAATATGTCCCAGAGTCCGTCATGGACCATGCAGTCTACGGCGATCTTATCGCCCATGGTGTAGCCGAACCTGGCGCCGGACAGGAGGTATGGGGCGTTACTCATGCTCTCCATCCCTCCGATGACCAGGACGTTATATTCCTTGGCCTTGATGGCGTCGGCCGCGAGCATCGCGGACTTGAGTCCAGATCCGCAGACCGCGTTGACTATGAAGGAGCCGATCTTTACAGGTAGTCCGGCCCTGATGGCCGCCTGCCTGGCGGGGTTCTGCCCGAGTCCTGCCCCGAGGACATTGCCCATGATACATTCCTCTATGTCTGTGGGTTCAAGCCCGGCCCTGCTGACGGCTTCCTTGATGACCATCGCACCAAGGTCGGTGGCCTTGAAGCCGGCCAGAGTCTTTCCGTATTTTCCTATGGGTGTCCTTACCGCACTGATGATTACTGCTTCATCCATGAGAACTCCCTTCTATGCGCAGGATGAATCGGTCTATATAAAAGTGTGTCGATTATTAATTACGACCATTAACGAACTCAACGGGCTGTGTGACTCCCATCCTCTTGAGCGGTTTGGAGAGATGCCTGCGGGCTACAGTCGGAGGCTCGTACCATCCGGGGACGATTTGCCTCCTCACCGACTGCATGACCGGAACGTATGATTTAGTCCCACACTTCTTGCACTTGAATTTCTCGCCCTTTCCGGTAGACTTCATGGTGCGGGAGCATATCGGGCATATGGGGTTAGATACCTTCCTGAACTCCGGGACGGTGGAGATCACATGGATTTTCTCCACGTTCAGCGTGCGCGGATCCTCCCTCAGCTCCCCGAGGACCTCGACCTCATCCTCCGGACAGAGCCAATCCGCCGCCATGCGGAACTCCTTGGACGGCTCATAAACCCCGCACTGGACCCTTCCCCACTGGGTCTCGATATCGAAGAACACGTGGCCTCCCTCGATGTGTCTGGTCCTAGATGAGACGATCCCGCGGATCGAGTAGGACCTGTTGGGGATCAGCTCGACCGGATTGTGGATTATGTGATCGTCCGTCCCCTGGTTCGTCAGGAAAATGACCCATCTGTCCTGAGGCTCCGTCCTGATGATGTCATGACCCCTCAGGAGGTCGCTCTCATCATCTCCCCTAAGACCGTACATCACCGGACAGGGTGTGGAGGGAACTATCGCGACCTTGCGGGTCCTGTTCTCCCAACTGTTGAAAGTGCTGGGGAGGCCGTGCTCCACCTCCATGATTGTCTCAGGTTTATAGATCCTCTCCGTGCCCCATCTGGATTCGGGCCTGTATGCGAGGAGCTCAAACGTGCTGTCTCTGGGCCTCCAAGCCATGCCGCATGTGCAACCCACCAGTCCGTGACCGCTGCCGATGGTGAACGTGAGACCGCCGATCCTGGCTATCTCTATATCGATGTCGGCCCGGTTCATGATCGTGCGAACACCTCTCCAGTAGAATGACTGCGACGACTTCACCTTAGAAATCAGGAGGCCTGGATCGGCATCGTCCTCGTGGCGCGCCTCGATGAGGGGGATTATCCTTTCCATCATCATTTCCGGGTCTGGTTCGAAGTGGGTGCACCTGTCGTAGCAACAGACCTCCCTCCCGCCGATCATCCCGATAAAGTGCTTCGGACCGGAGCCCCTGCCGAATCTCAGGACCAGGGCACCGTTCCCCCTAGTCTTCCACGGAGTCGCAGGATTGAGCCTGACGAGACGCGGATTCCCAATGAGGTCGAGGTCGTCGAACTCCCTGATGATCTCGGTGGCGAGGAACGTGGTGCAGTTCCCTTTCATAGAATCCGTGTTATCGACGGCTACAAACATAGCAACTTAAAACAGAACCTTTCACATGTATAAAAAACGGTATCGAAATATATTCCGGACCTGAAGATATAGCGACAACCTGTCATACATTGAGATACCTCAACACTAACACGAAGAATATATTCCCATCATCTAACATGTCGCCAGACATAGCGTAGTATCCCAGTTCCGCGAATTCGTCGTATAGGAAGCACCTGACATCCCGTAGAACTCCGTGTGAAAGTAGAACGTGAAATCGTTTCTACCCTGATGGACATCCGTAACGATTCCGGTGTGCTCATACTCGATATTGTTTTCACCCTCTGTATGATTCAGAGTTGAAACTTGAATAACTAGGAATTGACTCGTATTGATTTATGGCATGTGAATCCTGCGACATACAAAGCGTTCGTCCAATGCCAGAGGAATAACAAAGTTTTGAGAAAGTGAGATATCATTAAAGATGTGAACTTTCAAAAAGTGTACCGCATATCTCACAATCATACCAGGGTAGATAACACTAGCGCAGACACTCAAACGTATTTCGGCGGGGATTCGAATGGATTTGTCAACATCCTCACCAGGATCGAAAGTCCGTGGTTTTACATACCTGAGATGGGTAATTACGCCCTAAAAGGACTATCATGACCATCCGGTCATAGCTGTATCTGATCGTGGATGTCGAATGCTAGATGTACGAGTGTCCTGCGTGCGGGGCACTCTGCAAGGTGCATCAGTACAAGAGGAAATTACTCGCACACCAGGTGCTAAATGAGGGTCACCGTCATAGAAGCCTGCATCCCGAAGTTCAGATGCGAGACCTATGACGGGTATCCACAGATACCCGTCCCATAGGCTAGGCCACGCGTATTGTACACAAAGATGTTGGAAAGGGAGTTCTTCACGCTGCTCG
>CAZXOR010000050.1:0-6856 GCA_964642395.1 uncultured Methanomassiliicoccales archaeon
TGCCATAAACAATCCAACTCAATTTCTGGTTATTCAAGTTTTAATCCTGAATCATTAAGAGGGTGCCAGCATACCCCCGCCGGGAACAGTGTTATTATCTGTTTTCGGCTATAGAAGGGCATGTTTGGGTACACGGTGCCAGTGTACGGGAGATTGTCCCCGGCGGATCTCAGTAGGTACCGTAGGTACTATTGCGAGGGATGCCACCAGCTCAAGGACGGCTTCGGCCTCATGAGCACGCTGACCGTGAACTACGACATGACGTTCAATACGATCCTCCTTTGCGGGCTTACCGGGGAGGCCCTTGATGTGGGACCCACTGAAAGGACCCTCTGCGTCCTGGATAATCCCAAGACTCGTTCCGATCTCATGAGGAACATAGCCGCATACACACTGATTCTCATCAAGTGGGAGCTATACGACGATGAGACTGACAACCCTTCGGTGAAGACTAAGCTCGCCTCCCTAGCCCTGAATCGGGCTATCGAGAGGGCAGTGAAGATGCACCCGGACTACGACGACATGGTCAGACACGGGTTCTCCGACCTGAGGAGGCTGGAGTTGCGGGGCTGCAGGGACGCCAGGCTCATGGGGAGGACATTTGGGAAGGGGCTCATCGGCGCGTTAGAGGACATCGCCTAGAACTCCTACTCCGAGGACCTGGGGGAGCTGTTCACTGAGCTGAGCACCGTCGTCTACATCATGGACGCCATCGACGACCTAGACGAGGACTTCATGAACGGGACCTACAACCCGCTCCTCCCGGAGTCCGGGTTCGTGAACGCGAGGAGCATGATCGACGGCGACATATTCGCCGTCACGAACCTGGTCAGCGAGACCGTCGGGGCACTGCAGGGCTATTACTCCAAGGTACGGCCGGACATGGTGGGCAACGTGTCGCTGTGCGACAACATTGTTTACTTCGGGATCCCGGAGTCCGCCCGCAGGGTGATCTCGGGCAACGCCCAGGCCAAGGCTAGTATCAAGAACATCCTCTCTAACAGGACCGTCAGGACGTCGGAATGATCCCGCCGGGTCGTAGTTCGAGCAGACGTCCAGCGGGAAGACCTCCACGCCAGTCCTGACACAGACTTCCTTTGCGAACGAAATGCAGTTCTCGCAGCATCCCGGGCGGTATCTCCCACAAGTGTCATCAGGTCCGGTCGACCTGACCTTCGGTACGCATACCCAGATGCCGTCAGAGTGGCGACAGAACCTGCAGGTGTGGCATTTGTGGTAGCTCTCCTCCATGTTCCCCCCATGCGGCGTGCGGTGAAAAACGTGTCGGTCCTGCCCCTTGACACCAACTTTATAGAAGTAGTGCCGCTACAACGGGTCTGACAGTGACAATGGCCTACACGGGCATCCCCTGGTCGGACTCCGAACAGGTGGCCATGGAATTTATCACCAAGATGGGGTGGGACGAGTATGAGCTCCTCTCCAGGGTCGATTCCTATGGCGCCGTGGACGCCATGGACCTGAAGGGGGTCGACTACGGCGTCATAGCCGTTATCAACATCAACGCGGGCTCTGTCGAGGAGACCGCCGCGGTCCTGTAGGGCAGGGACGACATAGAGTTCGTCCTCAGCTTCTGGGTGCCGATCCACCACTGCGTCTTCATAAAGGAGAGTATAAGACTCCGTCAATCACGTCGCCTCCCACATTCAAGCTCTGTTCTAGACCAGGCGCAACCCGGAGAGACTTTTTCCCGACACAGACAGGATCGAAGTCCGAGGACACTGCCATAGCGGTGGAGTACCTAGCCCGGAGAAAGTTCCCCGAGGATACCGCCGTCGTCTGCAGAAAGAACACCGGGCATATGTTCGGGCTGAGGATGATCCATGAGAACATAAAGGACAGGTCGGGCAACATGACAGAGTTCTACCTCCTCCGCAAGGTGTTCGTATGATTTCAGATATGATCTGGGAGAACGCCTGCCGCCTGGACGAGATCCTGGCCGAGCTTAACAGGGAGGCCATGAGACACAGGGCGGTCAGAGATGACTATCAGCTCTAGGCGTCGATTCTTGTAAACAAGAGGGACAAGTTCCAGTCCCAGGCCAAGAAGCTGTCCTTCCAAGCGTCCGTGTACAGGAGCAAAAGGGACGGGTGCAACATCTTCGTCCGTGAGGCCAAGTAGAAGCGCGACGAGTGAAATGACTGCACCGCCAGGATGATGACTGAGGGGGGGGGGGGGGCTGGGCGATATAGGCAAGGCCAAGTCATAGGTCCAGAACTGGCATCAGAAGGTCCTTAAGTACTCCAAGGACGGGCAGGCCGCCCATGACAAGATGCACTCTCTCATGGAGGAAGTATAGAAACTCAGGGACCAGGCGCAGGAATGCCACAGCTAGCTCCTCGTCTGCAGGAGGACCGCTGACTCCGAGCTCGAGAAGTACATCGCTGCTGTCAGGAAGACGGAGAGGGTCAGGGACGAACTCCCGAGTGACCTCGGTCTGTGAACAGCATCACATCGTTGTGCATCATTTTCATAAACCCATAGGTGCGGAGTCTTCTGGTCTTCGGATCCGATATCTCGCGGATGCAGACCTCATGGTAGTTGCACTTCTCCAGGACCCTTCCGAACGCCTCGTTCTAGATGTCGTACCTGACCTGGATAAAGATGTAGTCGGTTATGTTCAGGATGTACCCGGAGACGGCGGTCAGCATCTCGGTTATGTAGCCCCTGTCCAACTGCGCCTGAGCGAGGCAATACCCGACCTCGCAGTATCTTAGGTCCGGATGATCCCTCACCGCAATGATGCTGTCCACGGGCTCACCGGTGATTTCAGCGTTATGCACCAGTCCATGCTGCTCAGCGGGCACTCGGTGATCCACGATCTCAAGACCACCCCGGTCTCCCCTACTCCCTGTGGAGGCTCCAGGTGGCGAACCTGGTAACCTCCGGGTCGGATATCCATGTTCTGAAGCACGCATCAGCGTCTGATTCCTTGAACTTCCTCAGCTCGAGCCTCTTGGTCCTCAGATGGGGGTGCAGACGGTCATTTCACATCCACCTGGAGCGATTCCATGACATCCAGTGCCTTCTTCTTCAGAACCCTGTTGTAGCTTGCCATGCAGTCCCTGCAGACGAAGACCCTCGCCTCGGGGCGGGTTGTGCGGGCAATCACAGCGTTGACGATGACACAGATGTTAATGGCCAAGCTGCAAAGTTCCACCTCGTTGCATCTCCTGAGGAGGTCCGTGAGGTCGGGACATCCGAAGGTGCTCTTCTCTACGATTACGCACTCTTCCCGCCTCGAGAGCTTGGACAGCCTGCCGTGGAGCTCCCAGCCATGGGTCCCGCGGATGCAGTGCTCTATCGGGAGGAGCTTTCCTTCGTGGGTAGGGAGGTAGTCGGAGCAGTGGATATTCATAGTGAAAATGACGTGGTCTCTAACTACAAGTACTTGGATACACGGTCGCATATCCTATCCTCTATCGACTTGGTATCCCGGCTCCCTATGTTGCCCGTGATGAAGTCGTTCTGATAGTCCACGACGACCAGGGCGCGCATGGTCATCCTCAGGTACTTACACCTTTATGTTGATATTGGTGGTGTTTCTCCTAACTATGTCGAAGACGAGGCTATAAGGGATGCCCTTAGCAATGGAAATGTCAACGCAGGAGCGCCCCTTCCGGTACTCCCCGATGATCATCTCCTCGATACCGGCGTCGACCTCATGGACCTGGATGTTGGTCCTCTTCAAGTCGATCTTTCTCTCACCTGCCCAGTTCTTGGAGGAGCACAGCGGGCATTTCCTGGGCATCTTGGTGCCCTTTGTATTCCAGTCGTAGCCGCAACGCTTGCATGTGTAACTGCAAGGCGAAGTGTTCCACTGGTGTGTCCTGCATGAGGGGCATCTTTTGGGAGCCCCGTTGTGAGAGTTCCACGTGTGGCCACAGCGAAGGCAGGTGACCCTGAGGTGAGGGTCGTTCCACTTTATTGAGCGACATTTCGGACACCTTTTCGGCAGTTGGTCCTTGCGCGGGATCCACTCGTACGAGCACCTCGCGCATCTCAACGAACTGCTCGGAGGCATTATTGGGGACATACAGTATAGTTTTGACTTCTGGGTATTTAATAGTACTCGAAAAATATTAATGGTTGGAAACATCGTCCAACTCACCATCTAACTTTGAAGGCGGTCCATGTAGCAAAATAGACGTTGACAGCGCGGATGTCTGAAAAGCGTATAGACCCCTTACTGACGGAGTACCTGCGGCGAAACGGCCGCATGGCGCGTACGATGTCCTTGTTGGTCTACCGCGAGAACTGCCTATGGGCCTCTATTAAGTGCAGGTTTGTGTAGATGCTCTTACAGCACCAACAGGAGTACCCGTGCAGGTCCCCGTCCTCAACCTCGGCAACCTTCTTTCTGAGAGTATGGCGATCCCGATGCCCCCGTAGCACAACGCGTTGACCAGGGCGGCTGTGTCGCTGATGAGGACGGCGTTGCCGTCTATGGTCTCCGGCACTCCTCGAACGGCAAGTGGCTGGCGTCAGTCGACACTCTCCTCTCTGGGTGTGGCACTCCCTTGGGCGAGCCCACGAACACCGTCCCTGGCTTGGACGGGAACCTCCAGAGGTAGAACCCGAGGTATTCTCAGCTGATTGTGAAGTGGAGTATGGTACCCCCCCTCCTCATGCGTTATGTTGTTCATAGGCAGCATCTCCGGAACGATGTCGAACACATCCCTCATGACCACGGAGTGTGCCCCGTCGGCGTTCACCAGGTACCTGCATGTCACTTCGTCGGCGGTGATGTCTAGGACGAACCCGTCAGCTTTCTTACAAATCAACACGACCGTGGCCCTAGCGAACTCCGCGTTGCAGCGGAACTTGAGCCTCCTGAGCATCTCCGACTGGTGAAGATGCTGCCTCTGACGGGAACGGTAACCGTGGCCCATCCAGGATACTAAATCTCTATCCTGTCCACTTTCGCCACTACGGCGGTAGGCCCGAACCCCAGCCTTGAGAACATCCTGTCGCTGACTGCCTCGCCGCAGACCGAGTAGTACCTCTTGAACGCGGTGTCGGACAGTCGCTCTAGCACCAGGACCCTCCTGTCGACCCCGTTCAGGCCCAATGCCATCGACACGTCGGCTCGGCCCCCACGATAACGACGTCCACACTCATAAGATCATGCCAGTAGGATAAGATGCTTGGACACTGCCATGCGTATCCTCATCATCAGCGTGCTGTTGTCGAACTTCTCGCAGGAATACTCATCGCTGGTCTCCAGGTCCTTGAGAAACCGATCCGCGGCCTGAGATGCTATTTCCTCCGAGTACGTCATAACGTTTGTCTCGAAGTTTAGAGTTAGTGACCTATGGTCGACGTTGGCGGACCCGACGGAGCAGAAACGGTCGTCCATTACGATCATTTTCTCGTGGACGAAGCCGTCCTTGTAGCGCCAGATCCGGACCCCCACCTTCATAAGAGCGTTAGAGTAAGTCATGTTGTTCCAGAACAGGAACATGTGGTCCTTCTTGTCCGGTATGAGGATCCTCACGTCCACGCCCGACTTGGCGGCGTTAGCCAGGGCCAGGACCATGGAATCGTCTGGGGCCAGGTACGGTGTAGTGATGTAGATGCGCCTCTTTGCCTTGGCGAACATTGCCAGATACTGTATCTGGACCGGGTTATTCGGTATTGAGTCCGGCCCTCCGGAAATCAGCTGCATCCTCACGTCCCCGCCGTTGGGCATGGAAATATCGCCCAGGTAGTCTCCCAGCGGCCTCATGGGGTCTTTCGGCGCGGAATACTGCCAGTCGGCGCAAAACCTGACCGCCATGGGCAGAATGCCAAGGCCCTCTACCCTGACGGAGGCGTCCCTCCAATGCCCCAGCGGCCCCTCCCCCTGGTACTCGTCCCCAATGTTGAATCCACCGCAGTATGCCACCTTCCCGTCGATGATGGCGATCTTGCGGTGATTCCTGTTGTTTTTCTTGGGACTCAGTATGAGGTTAAGCGAGGAGTGGAACATGGCGTAGTGGCCGCCAGCGTTCCTGAACCTGAATATGCCCTTTTTAGGGCCCTTGCCGATTCCGAAGCCGTCGGTGAGAAGTCTGACCTCCACGCCCTCTCTGACCTTTTGCGTCAGGATGTCCATGAGCATGTTCCCGGTGTGGTCGTTACGGATGATGTAGTACTCAATCAAGATGGTCTTCCTGGCCGCCCTGAGGTCCTCGAACATGGCCCCGATCTTGTCGGAGCCTTCGGTGTACAGCACTACCCTATTGTCGTTGGAGTAGGACCACACTCCGGCCCTCTCCAGGGTCTTGGCCATGTCGTACACGTCGGCCATCCCAGGGTTGCTGGCCAGGTCCTCCTCCAGGAGGTCGCTCTGGTACTCCGTGGCGATCATGAGCTGGTTGTCAGTAATGTTCTTGGGCATGAACTTTCTGCGGTTATAGATGGTGGATCCCATGTACATGTACAGGATGAAGCCTACCGGCGGCAGGAGGATCAATATGACCAGCCAGGTGAAGAACACCCGGGGGTCATACTTTTCCAGGAACAGCATTATGAGGAGCGCGATGATGTCGAAAATCACGACAACCATTACAAGATCCGAGATATAGTTAGTATAGGAAAGCAGCTCCTCGACCTCCTCGGGCCATTCTAGTTCGTAGGGCACTGTCTGGTGTAGGGCGGATTAGTATAAATTAGGTTTCTCAGATTCCTTCGTCCTCGGCAGATACTTCTAGACGATTCGAATCATTACGGATTCAACCAGAGTTTGTCAGTTGATGTCTATACACACACTCGTATACGTGTATGCACACGAGGGCGAACGCTAACATTCGTTAATTGTTCGCGTATTTGAGAGGGTACCTCGGTTCTCATTTGC
>CAZXOR010000051.1:0-6660 GCA_964642395.1 uncultured Methanomassiliicoccales archaeon
CCGGCCAACTACAACACAGCAAATGAGAACCGAGGTACCCTCTCAAATACGCGAACAATCAGCTGACGCTAGCGTACGCGCGTATGCACAAGAGCGCGTACGTGTATGCGTATAAATATTCTGACAATCTCAGAATTCATATGTCATAAATCAATCCAACTTAATTCCTGGTTATTCAATTTTCAACCCTGAATCATATAAAGAAATAGACAGTTGACATCTGCCTCGGTGCCCGTCTCTGCGGATGAGAAGCAGGATGTTCACCACCGAGTCGAAAATAAGGGTCGGCTCCTTCCTGAAGACCTCCAGCATCCCCCTGTCGGTCTCCCCGCTGAAAACCAAGATCGATTGCGTGCCAGCCCTGGCTGCCATCTCTATGTCGGTATAAAGGCGGTCCCTCACTATAACTGTGTCCTTCGGGACGATGCCCATTTCCTCCGCGATCATCTCGAGCATCAGGTGGTTGGGCTTCCCAATGACCACTGCCGACGTCTGGCACATATGCTCAAAAATCCTGATGAATGGTCCGATATCGATATCGTAGGAATCCTTCGTAAAACAGAGGTCGTCGAAAGTGTGTCGTAATGAGCTCCGTACCGCTACTGAGGAAGTGGAAGGTGTTATTGATCTTCTCGTAGGATCATAATGTCGAAAGTGAAGACCACGATGTCTGGATTGTTCTCTACGAGCGAGACGCTTGCGTCACGCATCTCTCCCAGCACATCTGGCACTGCCACCAGGTACACGGTCCTCCCCGGACGCTTGGTGAGCAGAAAGCGTATCGTCGCCATCGTGAAAGTCAAAATGTTGTCGATTGACACGTCGAACCCAAGACGGGTCAGCTTCTCGAGGTAGAACCCCTACAGTGGGAGAAGTTCTTTGTCAGGAAAACAAAGGGTATCCCTTCTACAGCGTCGACACGAACTCCCTGGCACTTGGTATCGGCATTTCGCCCTTGTAGACGGTACCGTTCATGTTTATCATGAATCCGCCGAACCTCATCACAGCCACTCCGATACTATACGCATCGTCTCCCTCAGCTCCTCGCGGAAGGCCCTGTTGTATATCGTAGATGCGGGGTGGTACGTCGATATTAGATTTTTGTCTCTGCCCCCGATCCTTACCATGGTGGTAACGTTCACCACTGCGGACATCGGCCCGTTGTAGCCGATCAGGTCCCTGCAGGCCGTTTTGCCCAAGGCCACTATGAGTTTCGCATTACAGAGCTCGGACTCCAGGAACGGCCAGCATGCAGACATCTCTTCCGGAGTAGGGTCACGGTTGCCCGGCGGCCGGCACTTGACCGTGTTAGTGATAAGGACCATCGATCGGTCAAACCCAGCTTCCTCCATCATACCTTCCAGGATTCTCCCAGAGCGGCCGACGAAGGGGCGGCCCTCGAGGTCTTCGTTCTCCCCCGGACCCTCGCCGACAAAGACGATCCCGCGGGATGGATCTCCGTCCGGCAGGACGATTCTTGTGCGGCTGATATGTAGACCGCACAGGGCGCAGTTCGGCTCCGGTCTCATCTTTCCACCAGTTCGGAAGCCCTCACTAGTGGCATGAACTCTACGCCGACCTCGGCCAAGTTTTCTGCCCCGCCGACTTCGCGATCAATCACGGAGATCACGTAGGAGACCTCGGCCCCCGCCTCGCGAAGTGTTTCAATGGCCTTTATGCTGGAATTGGCGGTAGTAATGACGTCCTCTATCACGAGCACCCTGTCGCCAGGGTTGAGATCCCCTTCAATGAGCTTCCCAGTGCCGTGGTCCTTCTTCTCCTTGCGGATCACGACGTACGGGATCCCCGTCTCTAGAGCCAGCGCGGTGGCCAAGGGGACGGATCCAAGGACGACACCTGCGATCCTGTTGGCGGCGACGCCCTCCTCAGTCATTCTCTCCGTCATCAGCCTTGCTATCAGGCGCAAGACCTCGGGGTTCATGCTGGCCTTCTTGATGTCGATATAGTAGTCGCTCTTGGCGCCGGAAGCCAGTATGAATTCGCCGAACTGCAGTGCCCCGCAACTCTTCAGTACTTCAGATAGTTCGCTCATGGGATCACCAGGGCTCTTTCTTGAGCCCCATCCTGTAACCGATAATGTTAACCACCCTGTGGATGACGAACATGATCACGATAATGAATATCAGGGCCGCCAGGTGCCAGCCCTCGATGTAGTTGGCGTAAACCCAGTCCTGGAAGAACAACGCCGTCACAAGGAAGGCGCCGATGACAAAATCGTACTGGTCCAGCACGGGAGCTTTCTGCCCTCTCTCCATACCCAAGCGCCTTTTAATGAACGCACCGCACAGGTCGCCAAGCACCGCTCCAAACGATAGACATGTAAGGATGCTGACATTACTCCAAAATGGGCCGTAGCCCCAGTAGTCCTCTGGGTCCCAGATGGAGGCCACAGCAATGAGGATGATTCCCACCAGAATGCCGGAGAATGCGCCCCCGAAGAACCCCTTCCAAGACTTGCCGTCCCCGAAAATCCTCCTGCCGCGCCACGACCTCCCGAAATCCATCTTGGTCTCGCCACTGAACAGCACCGCGGCGGAGTTCGGGACCATTGCAGGCAGGAAGAACCAGAACCCCGTGAACATTATGACGACAACTCCGACAACATCCATGGATATACCGTCCGGCATATTGTCCGCGGGACGTATAATTGTTGTTTTGGCAACTTGCACGTCTGACCGGATTGGATGTTACCTGGCCGCTCCGAGCCTTCTTGGCGGCCACTTTTCCGTTGTCAACGACCCAGGCGGCAATGACATCTGCCACACTAATTACCTAGCATCTGATGCCATGCCGTCGACGACTTCCGTTCATCGTCGAATTCACGACTGAGACCGTCAACGATAACTAGCCCCACCATTATCGCAGAGGCATGCTAGTTCTCGACAGTTCCGCATTTTTCTCGATGGACAACCTTCCAGAAGAGGAGCACGTCTGCCCCTCGGGAGTCATAAATGAGCTGAAGAGGTACGAGGACCCCCGCCTCACCCTATGGAGCGACATGGTCCGCGTCTCCGACTGTACCTCCGAATCCATGGAGCGCGTAGAGGAGGCCGCGAAACGCACCGGTGACATCGCTAGGCTGTCGCCCGTTGACAAGACTGTTCTCGCACTTGCACTGGATGTAAAAGGCACAATATGGTCCGACGACTACTCGATTCAGAACGTCGCCTAGGTCCTCAGAATCCCCTTTAGATCCGTCGGGACCGATGGCATTAGGAAGGTCGTCAAGTGGAACTACCAGTGCATTGGATGCCGCAAGTGGTACAAGGAGAAACTCCTCGAGTGCCCCATATGCGGGTTCGAGATGCGGGCTTGCCGCAGGAAGAAGTGACGCTGGAATGTGTCCGATTGCACCACCGCATTTCTGAAATGCGATTGATTGCGACCACATTCCTCGACGATTACATAAAAATAATCGATGCCCCTGGACTCACGGGAAGATACGTTTGCAGCGGATAAGGTTGCCCATGCGCCTCCGCCCGAGGATGGACATGCACAGGGCGGTGCTTCTCTCGGACCTGAATGCGAGGGTGTCAGCTAGTTTCTTATTGAAAGAGGCGGTCTTGAGGGGCTTCTCCATTATGCTCCTCCACTGCTTCTCGTACTCGTCTAGGGCGGTGCCAGAGGAGATGTTGGACGCGGCCACCATCCCGCAGATGCGACCTGCGATCATGGCGAGAGGTATACCGCCTCCGTTGACAGAGATGACTTGCCCCGCCGCATCACCGACCACCATCCCGTTACCGGACACAGTTCTGTTGATGGGCCCCTCGCTGGGGACGTATTTGCCTTCAAGCTTGGAGTGCTCGGAGAACCCCCTCTTGGCGGCGAATCTGGCGAAGTACTCGGACAGACTGGCCTCAGAAAACTTGGGTGACAATCCGACGCCGACATTAGCGCGCCCGTTTTTGGGGACGATCCAACTGTAAGCGCCAGGAGCCACATCGCTGAAGTACATGTATAGGTAGGGCTCGAAGTCCCCTTTCACTTGCGCGGTGACAGCCGGATACGGATTCCTATTTTTCGCCAGACCAAGACTCTGTGCAACGCGAGAACCGGGGCCGTCCGCCCCGATGATGACCTTGTAGCGTATGTCATCCTGGTTGGTCTTGGCGACGCCACCCTCTATGCTTTTTAACTGGCAACGCCTCTCCAGTGTGGCGCCTTCTTTGACTGCAATGTCGGCCAGATACTGATCGAACCTGTCCCTATCAGTGGTGTACCCCTCGAAGTCCAGGAGGGTCACCTTGTCGTTGAAATCCACAAGCTTGATGCCCTTTGTTTCCAGGCAGCGAAGACTCCGGGGAATATCAAACAGAGAGTCTGCGTCCATAAGGTTCGGGAACATGTCCATGATCTCGGGCAGGCCCGGCATGAACTCACCGCACCTGACTGGGACGCCCACCTCGGGGCGTCTCTCTATAAAGAGTACGTCCGCGCCACCCATCGCGGCGAACCTCGCAGCGGTGCTGCCCGCGGGACCAGCCCCCACGACAAGGACGTCGACATCGGTCTTCTCCATTGATGATCACCTGTCCCTGCAGACTATGTAGTCCGCCAGCTGCAGCAGCGCCGTCTTGTATCTAGACTCAGGGACTGCGTCCAGGTTTTTTACGGCTTCTACGGCGAACCTCCTGGCGATCTGGAGGCACCTGTCGACCGAGTCTGTGGACCTGATTAGAGCCAGGGCCTCCCGAACATCGTCGATGGTGACGTCGGCCTTCTCGAAGATCTCTACGAGCCTGGGGCCGTACTCGGGATCCTCCATTGCGTAGATGACCGGCAGGGTGGGTTTGCCCTCGATGAGATCGGTACCCACAGCCTTCCCCGTGTTGTGGGGGTCCCCGGTGACGTCTAAGGTGTCGTCCACAATCTGGAACGCAAGTCCAATACTGAAGGCGAACCCTCCGAGGGCGTCGAGCATAGCACTGTCGGAGCCGGCCACAGCCACCCCCGATTTGGACGACGCCTCGAACAACTTCGCGGTCTTGCCAGTGATGATGCGAATGTAGTCCTCCTCTTTCACCGATGCCGCGTGCTCTAAGTCCTTCTGTATGAACTCCCAGGCCCCCATGGAAGCGGAGGCCTCGACGATGTAGTCGACGATGCGGGGCGCCTCGACCGCCAGGAGACGGAACCCCATGGCAAACATGTAGTCGCCCGCGATGATGGCTTTGCTGACGGTGTACTCCTTGTGGAGCGTCTTTCTTCCACGTCTGATCTCCCCTTGGTCGTTGATGTCGTCGTGGATCAGGGTGGCGTTGTGAATGATCTCGAACGCCGCGCCCACCTTGACCGGAAGTTTCATGTCAGTACCGCCGGCCGCCCCGTAGCTGAGAATGCAAAGGGCGGGCCTGATGCGCTTGCCTCCCGAAGAGATGACATACCGGCACATCTCGGTAAGCTCAGGGTTCTCAGACTTGAGGTCATGCATCATGAGTTCCTCGACATTCTCGAGTTCCCCGTCTATACAAGAGTGCCACGGCTCAGACATCGCCTCAGTATAGTCGTTTCATAGATAAGTGTTTGTAATTGAAACCTGGCACTTCGAAGTCGATGGCAGAACGGGGGATTAAGGGGTTTGCTTAAAAGGTTTGGATAAGAGTTTGGTGGATCGTTCTCAGCCCAACAACGCCGAAGCCGCCGTCTCGCAGAAGTCGAAGATCAGTTGGGGATAGACCCCCAGGACAATGACGAAGATCACACAGATCGCGATGGCAAAAACGTAGATCTTGGGCACCTTGATCTTCTCCGTGCTAGGTCCCTTCTCGATGTACATCGCCTTGACGACCCTCGCGTAGTAGTACAGCGAGATGGCCGAGTTGAGGATGGCGATGAACGCGAGCCAGACCCACTGCGAAGTCGCTCCGTCCACACCTCCGATGGCGGAGGAGAACAGGAAGAACTTCGAGGTGAATCCTGCGAGCGGGGGTATTCCTGCCAGAGAGAACAGGAACAGCATCATGGCTGCGGCTATGAACGGACTCCTCTTGGCCAGTCCCTTGTAGTCGGAAATCTTCTCGCTGAGTCCGGCGCAGATGAGGGCTCCGACGATCAGGAACGCTCCACCCTTCATGAACACGTGGGTGAACATGTGGAACAGACCGGCGCTAAGAGAGTACTCAGT
Organism: uncultured Methanomassiliicoccales archaeon; assembly: GCA_964642395.1. Taxonomy (GTDB): domain Archaea; phylum Thermoplasmatota; class Thermoplasmata; order Methanomassiliicoccales; family Methanomethylophilaceae; genus Methanoprimaticola. Next base: position 6,149 of record CAZXOR010000051.1, read on the forward strand.
CATGACCGCCATCACGATCAAGATGTATCCAGCTTGGGCGATTGAGGAGTAGGCCAGCATCCTCTTTATGTTGTTTTGTGTGATCGCAACGATGTTGCCAACGGTCATGGTAAACGCGGCGATAATGGCGAAGAGGTACTGACCCTCCTTACCCACGATCTCGGATACTGCGCTGCTCGTGATGAACATCGCCAGGAAGATCTGGAAGAAGACACTCAGTCCCATCTTTTTGGATCCAGTTGCCAGGAACATTGAGACGGGGGAGGCTGCTCCCTCGTAGACGTCGGGGGCCCACATATGGAAGGGCACTGCGGCGATCTTGAATCCGTATCCTGCGATCATACTCACGAAAGCGATGGCGAACATCCAGTTCATGCCAGTTAGCTGGGTGGTTTCGACGATGGCGGAGATGTCCGTTGTTCCAGTCAGACCATACAGCATCGAGATACCGTAGATGGTCAGGGCGGTGGACATGCCTCCGATGATCACGTACTTGACACCGGCCTCGGCGG
>CAZXOR010000052.1:0-6516 GCA_964642395.1 uncultured Methanomassiliicoccales archaeon
TTTTTTATCTGACCCTAGGTTCCTGAACTCGTCTTTTCAATCCTAAATCCTATAGAGCCATACCAGGCGACGGTATCGGTCCACCTGGATGGCCATCCAGGACCATTTTTAAGTCATCACAACATGGAGTTGGACAAGGTGACCGAATGAAAGCCATAATCAATGGTGTGCAGAAAGACATCCGTGCCGTTTCGTTCGAGGATGGAATGGTTATGATGATCGACCAGAGACAGCTCCCGGAAAAGATCGTCATCGTCGGATTCGACGACTACCTCGACGTAGCGGAAGCTATCCGGAACATGACCATCCGCGGAGCCCCATCCATCGGCTCCACGGCGGCCTACGGGATGTGTATCGCCGCGCTGAAAGGATGCGACCTGACAAAGGCGGCCAAAGACATCAAGACAGCCAGACCCACCGCGTTTGACCTGTTCTACGCCGTGGACTACATGTCCGCCAGGCTTGCAGAGGGCGCGGATCCGGTGGAGGCCGCCGACGGCTACGCCCGGATGATCGTGAGCAAGTGCGCTGCCATCGGCAGGTTTGGAGGCGAGCTCTTGAAAGACGGTATGAAGCTGATGACCCACTGCAACGCAGGCGCCCTGGCTACTGTCGATGTTGGGACCGCCCTCGCCCCGATGAGGAACGCCCACTCTCGCGGTGTGGACTTCTTCGTCTACGTTTCCGAGACCCGCCCCCGCCTACAAGGCATGCAGCTTACGGCATGGGAGCTGGCACAGGAGGGCATTGACCACAGGATCATCCCAGATGGCGCCTCCGCATACTATATGAGCCAGGGCGTTGACATGATCATCACCGGCGCCGACAGGATCGTGTCCAACGGGGACTTCGCCAACAAAATCGGCACGTTCGACAAAGCCATCGTCGCCAAACACTTTGGCATCCCGTTCTATGTCGCCGCGCCCATATCCACCTTCGACCTCTCTATAGAGAGCGGGAGGGAAATCGTCATCGAGCAGAGGTCTCAGGATGAGGTCATTATGATGAACGGCGTCAGGATCGCGCCCGAGGCCTCCCAGGCCCTCAACCCAGCCTTTGACGTCACACCGGCGGAGCTCGTAACTGGATTCATCACTGAGAAGGGGATATTCAGGCCTGACGAGATCCACCTTATGAGGGAATGAATATGAACGAGAGGTACGCTAGGGAGCAGTTGGCGATATACTGCAGGATGCTCTACGACAGGAACCTGACTGTCTCCGCCGGGGGGAACATGAGCGTCCGCATCAACGACCGCGAGGTTATCATCACCCCCTCCGGCCGGAACAAGGGCATATTGAATCCCGAGGACATGGTCAAGCTGTCCATTGACGGGGAGGTGCTCTCTGAAGGGAAGCCCTCAATAGAGTACAGGTTCCACCTGGCCCTGTATAGGATAAACCTGGAAACCACAGCTGTGGTGCACTGCCACCCCTTGAACTGCGTCGCGCTAGCCGTGAGGAACGAGCCCGTCAGATGCAACCTCACCCCCGAGGGCGTTATGCTCCTCGGGAGGGTTCCGATGATCTGTTACCACACCCCAGGATCCTAGGAATTGGTGGACGCTGTGGTCGCAGAAGGGCATGCCAGGGCTATACTCATGGAGAGGCACGGCGCCCTGACCCAGGGGAGGAGCCTGGAGGAGGCCTACAACATGATGGAGGAGCTGGAGTTCCAAGCCAGGTTGCAACTGTTGATAGGCGACGTCGAGGACCTACCCGCCGACGAGGTGGAGAGGATCTCCAGGATATGATCCTATGACGGTACTGATTCCAAGTGGTTCGGGGTCTTCCTCTGCGACGAGAGGACCGGGAAGGTTCTGGACAGCAGGCTCATGCCCAAGGACGCGCAGGTTGTAACCGAGAGGCTGGCTTCGGTCTAGAAGGGCATCCTCCTGGACGAGGAGAGGGAGCTAGTGGCCTCGGTGGACGGCAAGGTAGCTGTGGTAGATCGCAAGCAATCGGAGCTGGGAAAGCCGGAGCTGTTCGACTCGTTGCACATTATGCCCGAGAGGTATGACTACAGCGCAGAGTTCATGCACAAGGTCATGATCGGCCGCGAGAAGCTCAGGACCTTGGAACCCATACCCAGGAACAGGAGCCTAGTGCAGGCCATCAGGAGCCTGAACGACCAGATCGCAACGATAAACCTATACAAAGAGAGGCTGCAGGAGTGATACGGGATGCACTTCCCGGAGTTCGCCAACTACACCAGCGACGACAGGTACGCTCATTTCATCGCCATGAATGGCGAGAGGGAGGTCGTCACGAGGAACTGGGATCGGGATCTCCTTCATCGGGGCGGGCATGGACCCGGAAAAAATCGACGCCATTAAAGACCTCGCTAACATCCTCAGCCGCCTTTACGACGATAAAGACCGCACAAAGGCTTATATCAGGGGATTGTGGAGGAGATCTACCCCAATATGTGCGTCCTCCTCGGGGCGCCACTGGCCGCCAGAATGGTCTCCCTCGCCAGGAGGCTGGAGAGGCTCGCCTCGTTGCCCTTGTCTACAGTGCAGTTCCTTGAAGCTGAGAATGCAATGTTCAGGCACCTGAAGTCGGGGAAGAAAGGGACCAAGCACGGGGTCATCTACCAGCACTCGAACGTCTACACATCACCCTACTGGTAGCGCGGAAAAATCGCCTGCACCCTCGCCGGGAAGGTGCTCATTGTCACCAAGATCGACCAATACAAGGGTCAGTTCGCCGGCGACAGGCTCAGGGGGAGTTCGTCTAACGCGTTGAAGACATCAGGAGACGCTACCTGGACTCGTCTAAAAAATCGCAGAGGTCTAAAAAGGCCCACCGCGTAATGGGTGACAAAGGGAAGCGCTAACGTTGGCACTTGTTCTTTACGACCTCTTGAGTTAAAAGATACTTGATGATCGGCGTATTTGTGGCTTAAAACCGCCAAACTTGACTTCAACGGCACAGATGCGATGGCTTCCTAACCCGAAATTAATATAATTACACTCACAATGGGGTGAAACGATAGCATGAGGTCATTTACTACGTTCGACCTGCGCATCAGCACTTTCCGCAGGGGAGTAAACTACAGGCCGTGAGTTCCGGCCATACAGTTAAAAGAAGGTATTGCCAATGTGGGAGATGAAAGAGATCAGAGAGCTGAAAGAGGGAAGGTACGTCAACATCGACGACGAACCTTGCAAGATTGTCAAGATCACGACGTCCAAACCTGGGAAGCACGGGTCCGCCAAAGCGAACGTCGATGCCGTCAGCATCTTCACCGGAGCGAAGAAATCGATCGTCGGGCCCGTCAGCACCAAGGTGCAGGTCCCCATGATCGACAAGAGGAAGGGACAGGTCCTTTCCATCTCGGGCAACGAGGCCATGATCATGGACCTCGAGACCTTCGAGCAGATTTCCATCGAGATCAATCCTGATCACGAACAGCCCGTTGAGGAGGGAAGAGAACTCCTGTACATCGTCGCGATGGGCAGATACAAAATTATGTGAGGTCTGAAAACTCATGTCGTACGGGATCGGCTACGCCGGCGCTGAGTCCGACTATAACGACGCCGATGTCGTGATATTTGGAATCCCGTACGACCATACCTCCTGTTTCAAGGCTGGAGCCAGGGAAGCCCCCACCGCCGTGAGACGGGCCTCTTACAATTTTGAAAAGATACATTTCGAGCACGGCGTGCACCAACTTGAGCTGAACGTGTACGACTACGGCAACTGCGATGACTTCGTCCTCCCCGAGGACATGTTCGCCGAGGTGAACTTTGCTGTCGGCCCGGCCATAAGGGACGGGAAGTTCACAATCGCGATTGGAGGGGAGCATTCCGTCAATATCCCCATCGTCAGGAACTTTAGCTCCGACGACATCGCGCTTATATCCATCGACGCCCACCTGGACTCTAGGGACGAATACCTCGGGACTCTCAACAGTCACGCCTGTATCACCCGCAGGGCTGCGGAGCACCTGGGGCTTGAGAACGTGTTCGTGCTCGGCGCCAGGGCCATAGGGGCTGAGGAGCTAGACAGGGACGACGTGGTCCCGTTCATCAGCTCCTACGACATCATGGAGAAGGGCATTGAGTGGGCGATAGGGAGGGCCTTAGAGAGCGTCAAGAATGAGAAGATCTATCTTACCCTCGACATCGACGGCATCGACCCTGCTTTCGCACCCGGTACCGGTACTCCGGAGCCCTTCGGGCTCATACCCATGGATGTGAAGAAAATCATCAATGCAATCGGGGACAGGTTCGCAGGGTTCGACGTTGTGGAGGTCTGTCCTCCTGCAGACCCCACCGGAATCACATCGATCCTCGCCGCCAGGTACGTAAACGAGGTCATGATGGTCCACGCCAAGAGCCTCAGGCGCTGACCGCTAAAATGATCAGACGCTCTACCCGGCCAGGAACCCCTCGGCCTCGGACACGTACGCGTTCACCCTCTCCCATATGGTGTCAACGTCCTTGGACTCTGAATATATCCTGATAAACTCCTTGTGATTGAGGGCCTAAGGAGGCCCCATCTGTCGTCGAAGTAAATCTTCAGCCAGTTGACGGTCTCGGAACACCTCCCTCCTATCCCGTCCGTGAAATGGTTTAGGAGCCTCGGCTTCATCCCGTCCTGACAGGGCACATTGCGCTTGACGTCGTAGTACTCGTCGAAAGTCTTGACTTACTCAGCAAGGGAACCATTTTTCACTACGCAATCCAGCATCTTCGCCAATGCCATGATCCCGTTCCTGCACATCTGCAGCTCCAGGAAAACCAGCCCGCCGTTCTCCTCGCCTCCGAACACGGGATGTTCTCCTCCATCTTCCTTACAACCGTGTGGGACCTGACGGCGGTGTACTTCAGAAGCTCCCTCCCAGACAACCTCATGACATCCTCCACCAGGACTTGCGAGTTCACGGGCGTGATCACCTTCCCCTTACGCCTGGAGGCTCCGCGCGGGCGATCAGAGTCAGACTGACGTCGCTAATAACATAGTCGCCTCTGCCGGTGACGAAGATGATCCTGTTGCCATTGGCGTCATAGGCCGAGCCAAGATCGGCCCCCGTCTGCCTGACAAGCGCGATGAGCGGCCGGAGGTTCTCCTCTGTGGACTCACAAGACCTATCTGGGCTCTCGCTCTGAGGGTCAGCGTTAATGGTAAAGGCTCTCACACCCAGCATGCTTAGAAATAGGGGATGGACACGCAGATGATCCAGTTGACACAGTTCATACAGACGGTCAGGCCCACGGAGCAGATGGCCTCTGCGTTCACTTGGAACAGCACGGTGGATGCATACTAGACCGCCGCCTCGGTGTCATGGATCATCCTGCCGGTCTCCTCCGGGGAACGGCGGGGATGTCGGCAAAGTAGGAGCTTTTGATGGATATTTCATCCTAGTGAACGACCTCCATCCCGTCCTTCATGATGAATTTGAATCCGTTGTGCTCCAGGGAGTTGTGGGAGGCGGTGATCGCCATATCGCTGGTAACGTCCCCGTGAGACCTCACGTAGTACTGGAGCATAAGAGTGGGTGGAACACCGAGGTCCACGACGTCCGAGTCAGACGCCATGATTCCCGCTGCAAGTGTGCTTCTCAACATGTCTGCAAAGTCACTGGCGTCCATGGACACAGCTATGCATCTGCCGTAGAACTTGCTGACGATTCTGTCGATACACAAGACCACTTCCGGGGAGAGTTCCCTGATTACGGTCCCCTGACACCGAGTACCGAAGAGCGTCATACTGGCTTCAAACCCTTTTCGCGTAGAAAAGGATGTTTAAGGTCTGATAAAAAAATAATATATGAAATAATGCATACATACTCTCCGTAACAATAACCCACAGGGAAGTGGTATTGGATGAGTCCGACAAGACAATGATTGGCAAGATGATGCCGTTGCTGAACGAGTGTCATCGTAAAGCGTTACTCGGTCTGTACTACAAGAAACTGGAATACGAAAGCACCACCCAAATATCCAATCTCACGGGCATGAGCCCCACGACGCTCACCGCGCGAAGCGTGATGTTGCAGAACTTGAAAACTGCCCGACTCGCCCGCCTATAGGCGGGCGAGTCGGGCCGTATCTATATCTAGGGTGGAGGACGCAAGAACATTCTGAAAAAGTAACCGAAGATCAAAGATGAACTGCTGAAGCTGCTGGATAGTAACGTCCTCGGGGATCCAAACGGCCTCCTCACCTGGACGGAGAGCACATACACCCTGGCCAAGGAGCTCGGGAATCGGGGTTACAAAGTTTTAAATGCCACCGTGGGCACGATGCTGAAGCAGATGGACTTTAGTCTCCAGCAGAACAAGAAGTACACTGAATGCAGTGACCCGGGTCCCGATAGGGACCCGCAATTCAGACATATCGCGTTAAAGTCGGCCCGCTTCATTGGGAATGGCTTTCCGGTCGTCTTCGGGACGCGAAGAAGGAGGAGGTCGGGAACTTCAAGAACGACGGCGCCAAATAACGCTTGAAGAGCATGCCGAGTCTCGTCAACGACTACAATTTCTGTGACAAGAAAGCGCTCCTATACG
>CAZXOR010000053.1:0-6509 GCA_964642395.1 uncultured Methanomassiliicoccales archaeon
CTCCGAGGACGATGATATCTCGACTCCATGACGAAGGCATGCTTTGCTACACGGACCGACATCCGTCAGAAGACGATCTAGACGATTAGTGACTCACGCATGTGAGTGTATGTTATTGAATACAAGTAATAACTCAGATTGTATGTTGCAGGATTTACATGCCATAATCAATTCAACTCAATTCCTGGTTATTCAAGTTTCAATCCTGAATCATATAAAGGGGATGGAAAAGGTGAATGTGCCCTGAACCTAATATCTCAAAAGAACTATGCCGTTTATGAAATAACCTTCTTCTGGGATCTCATGCCGAATGGTTATGAAGTAGAAGAATGGTAAACGAGCATCAGGTAATGAAATGAGTGCTATTTTGGTCTAGATTACCTCAATAGCAGTAACATTCATTCTGTTATATTCATGATTGCTCTGATGATTAAACACAAGGGAGCTCGTCTTATAAAAGAGATTGAAAAATGGAAGCATGTTGCTTTCGCGATACATTGGATCGTGGCGGTATTATTAGTTATAATACTTTTCCGTGACAATCTAGATATAGGAACAGGAATAATTGTACTGTTGAATAGTATCCTATAGGCTATTGAGATTTGGTTCACACTATACACCCTTAATATAAGCAGAATGTCGACTATAGCTTGAAAAGATTTTAACTCTGCTGAATTATAATTCATTAACTGGTCTAATTCCGACGAGGATCTGACCAGTCTATTTCAATCCGTGTTTTTTGTCATATCAGACTGTTAGTATTTAGAATGTTTAACGTCTCGTCATATCTTTCCTTAACTTCGACAGATTCTTCTATCTTGAATTGTGCAGCCATGCGCATGTAAATGTAAGCGTGTGTGCGCATAGGCGCAATTCAAGTTGCAATCATCATTCGCATCCCGCTACTGTCGTTAGGGGAAGGCCCATCTCTGTTCCAAAATGAAGATGGCGGACGGGTGTAGTCCGGATTACCGCATGGGGAGATGCGGACCCCCGTCGGAAAAGAAGAAGAAACCCCGGTGGGGCGATTTGGCTCAGTACAGAAGAACGGTCTTCCCATACTGCTCTGCGAGGACCTCCGAGAACGCTGTGTACATGGTGGTGAATCCGCAGACTACACTGACGACACCGTCCGCAACGAACAGTTCATAGACGGCGTCCAGGTTCTCGACGAGAACAAGAAGAACGTGACGGTAAGCATCGTGAACACGAACATGAAGGTTTCCTGCTCCTGAGCGTTCCCTGGAAGAGGAATATGGTCAGTATGCCCTACAGGAGCAGCAATATGCCCAAAATGTCGCCGTCTCTGGACATTCTCTCGATGGCCGCGTGGGTCACGACAAAAGTGAGCCAGACCATCCCATAGATGGTGAACGCCACGGTCCCGAAGGTGTTTCCATTCCTGTATTCCATGATTCTCGCCATAATCTGTGCGAGGCATCCGACGAAGATGCCCATCGCGAACGTGATGCTTTCAAGCGTTAGGACATCAGCGTTGTGCTGCGATAGCAGCACCGTCGTCATGCCGAAACCCAGCAGCCCAAGGGGCGCGGGATTGGCTCTCCTGGTTGGATGTCTTTCGTCATCCATGCTCGAGAGATGTTGGATATGATATAAAAACGATATCAATCGACGAATATTAATATAGTTATTCGTCGAATAATATTGGGGGTTTCACGCGGATGCCGAGACATCGCCGCAGGCAGCAATGACAGGACGGGCGCCCCAGCACTCGTACCTCAGCAGCAGGGCTGCTATCATGATGATGACCGACTCGATGTTGTGCACCAACGTCCCGGCGATCGGGCCCATGAAACCGAAACACGGTCATGACCATCGCCGCCGATTCAGCATGATGGAGAACGTGATTCTGGCTTTAATGGTCAGCTGAGTCCTCCTGCTCAGCCTTACGACGCCCCCGAGCTTAGAGTTGTTGTCATCGACGAACACTATGTTCGCTGGTGGCCATTTCATTCCTGATTTCGCTCATGGCGATCCCTACGTCAACGCGCTTCAAGGACTAGGCGTCGTTGACCGGCGCCCTCATGCACGTCCTGCTTCCTTCCTCCAGGCCGACGACGGTCCTGAGCTTACCTTGTGGAGGCACTCTCAGATCACGTCGTCCATTCCAGGGAATCCGCCATCTTCCTGGCGATCTGATGGGTGTCGCTGATAAGCATGATGGTCCTGAGCCCCAGCCCCCGAGGTCCACGACGGTGTCGGTAGAGCTGAACTTGAGGGTGTCGGATAGCATGGCGAATTCGACCGTCCTCCTATCGATCTCGGCCAGAACGGTCGTGTACTCGTTCTCCTTAGAAGTGTAGACCCTTTCAAAGATTTAGGTAAGGTTTTCCGGACAGCGTTCAGATATCAAGGCCTCGTTGCTGGCGACAACCCTGCAGCCGCTGACAGTGCCGGACACACCCCTTCCGGATATGTACTCGAACCCTTCGACGTTCCTCGCGGAGTCGAAGCTCGCGGATATGACCCTACCGAGGGGGTGCTCGGAGCGGGACTTCACGCTTGCGATCAGGGAGTCAAGGGTTCCAAAGTCGATGAAGGAGTATGTGTTCTTTAACCTGTGGCAAATAATGTCCCCGGTGGTGAGAGTGCCGGTCTTGTCTATCAGGATGGTGTTCACCGATGCCATCCTCTCCACGGCACCGCTGTCCTGCACAAGTATCCCGCGTTTCGACATATTGCCGGCAGCGGTCATGATCGCCGTTGGGGTGACAAGGATCAAGGCGCAGGGGCAGAACACCACAAGCACGATTACGGAGCGATGGATGCCATGGAACGTCACGTACGTGAGGATGGCCACGGCGAGCGTTATGACCATGATGTAAATCACCCACCTTCTGCGGTGCAAATGACCTTGAACTTCCCGGCGTCAATGTTCTTGATAATCCTGGCCATCTTGGTGATGGTGGTATCGTCTTCCACGCGGTCGACGTCCACGGACTCGTACATATTGACCGTGCCTGAAGAGACCCTATCGCCCGGGCACGCGTCTCTGGGGATTGACTCTCCAGTGAGGATGGAGTTGTTGACGGAGGTGGTCCTGGAGACCACCACCCTGTCTACGGGGACGACCTCCCCGGGCACAACGCGGACAACGTTCCCCAACCTGACCTTCTTCACGGGGAACGGTCCTCTCATCATCCGCGTTCACGACTCTGGCGGTGGTGGGCTTCATGCCGACCAACCTCATGATACTGGCATTGATGTGGTTCACGATAACCTCCTTGAGGAAAATCCCTATCTGTATGATTATGGTGATTTCTGTGGCGGTGTCGTACTCCTCGATGAGGATGGAAGCCACGATGACCACCAACACAAGCACATCGGCCGTGATATTGTGCTCCTTCACCACGCCGATTATGACGCTCCAGATTTAGGCACGCTGCAGATGAGGATTGGCACGAAAACCAGCGGTCAAATCCAGTCCGCCGCGAACGAGGCGAACAACCCGGCTATGCCGACCACTATGTATGTGAACGGCATCTTCTGATTGAGTATCGCGTTTTTTGCTAGAGACAACGAAATCACTTTCTAAATACCCATACTGGGTATCTGTATAAATAGCATCAGGAGGTGACCCGGGATCAGATCTTGGAGAACTGCTCTATGACCTTGGTAAACTCAGAGATCGTCTTTTCCGTGTCCCCGTGCTCGACGCCGTCGCGTACGCAGTGCTGGATGCGGCTCTCCATGATGATCTGGCCGACCTTATGTATGGCGCTTTTGACTGCGTTGATCTAGATGATTATGTCCTCGCACGGCACATCTTTGTCGATCATGCAGTCTATTGCTACAATCTGCCCGGAGATCTTCTTAATTCTTTTGTGGAGGTTCTCAGAATCCATACATTGCCTCATGAACGATACCTAGGGAGACAATGAATAAAAAGCCAATCAAAGTTGGAAGGGTGGACGGACGGGAGTTCCATCCGACCATTCAGGCAATCATGGCCCCCGGGTGTCGGCTTTCTCCACGTCCATTCTGTTCTTAAAGAAGGACATCACGATGGTAACCAAAAACACATCGATGATGATGACAAGGGACCAGACGATCGGGAAGTCGTGCAGGAACAGCAGCTTTACGGACATAAACAGCAGAATGATCCCGATGCCATACTTAAGGTACCTGATGTGGGTCATGCCTCCGTGGATAACGAAGAACAGGGACCTGAGGCCCATGACTGCGAAGATGTTTGACGTGTATATGACCAGGGTGTCAGTGGAGATCGCCAGGACCGCCGGGATGGAGTCGAGGGCGAACACGATATCCGTAAACTCGATGACGATGATGCACAGGAACAGGCCAGTGATGACATGTTTCCTATTCACCTTCATGAAGAGTTTGCCTTCCGAATTGGTATCGTCGACGTAGTTAAAGCGATTCTTCATGTAATGGGCAATCTTGTTCTCCTTATCATCCTCATCTTTGCCAAACAGGGTTTTGATGGCGACTATCAACAGGATGACCCCGAAGATGTATAGTAGCCACTCGAACATATCCAGGAGCTCAACGCCCGTGAAGATGAAAACCGCGCGGAAGAATATGGCTCCCATGACACCGTAGAACAGCGCCTTGTGTTTGTCCTCGTCTTTTATCCCAAAATATGCAAAGATAATGATGAACACGAACAGGTTGTCCATGCTCATCGCCTCCTCTATGATATAAGCGGTATAGTACTCTATCGTCTTCTCCGCATTGAAGGTCACCAGGAATATCAGGACTCCGAAAACAAGGGCCACGAAGATCCAGACCGCGGTCTGAGCCAGCGCTGTCCTGAGGGGGATGTGGTGGGGCTTGCGGTTGCACCAGAGATCAACGGCCAGGATTACCACTACGATGACGATAAAGACGTACCACAGCTGTGACTCGTCCATGTGTATCCATCGGAGGTTGTATAAAAAATTTTATGGAATCAAGTTTCGATGTTACGTAGAAGCGCGGGCGTTCTTGCCGGGCATTTTAGTGGGTGTGAGGGAAGAGGATGCTAAACACAAGGATTAGAAATATCCCGGTGACAATCAGGGCGAAGGCCCCCACGTCCTGGCTCTTCCTGTGGTATGCTTCCGGCAGTATATCGCACATGGCGACGTACATAAACGTCCCGGCGGCAAACGCGAGGGGTATACCCGTGAAGCTGTCGATGTCGCCGATTCCACTGAGCGCCGCGAAGAACATGATACCTGTGATGGGCGTGATCAGGGCGAAGGTCAGTAGCCTGAGCATCGCTTGCCTTATGGAGTAGTCGGTAAGCAGCATCGTGGTGGACAGCGAGAGCAGCACCACGAACTTGTGGATGCACATTCCGACCGTGGCCATCAGCCCCACGTCCTCCCCTGCCAGGAAGGTAGCTGCGAGGGCCAGGCCGTCGCAGGCGGCGTGAATGGACAGTCCCGCGAAGGAGGATAGTGACATGATCTTGTGACTGTGGTCGTCTTGGCAGCACTCGCAGGAGCACCCGCCCCTGTGGCAGTGCTTCATCAACATCTTCACGGACATGGTCAGGATGAAGCCAGCAACGATGGCGTACATGACCCGATGCACGTCGAATCCCTCCTCCTCACTCTCATGAACTGCCTCTGGGAGCAGGAGGAAAAACAGCAGGCCTAGAAATATCCCGGCGCTCAGTGCCATCAGGAGATGAGCCTATTTGTCCGTCAGCTTCTTGACGCGGGGCAGGAGGGCCCCGGTCATGGAGACCACCAAGAGGACCACCGAATACAGTGCGAAGGTCGTTATCGCTTCCATGGACGTCCCTTCGTCAGAATGTTATTAAAACATTGGTACAGTGTTATTAACAAATACCTAGTTCCTGATGCGGTTGCTAATAAGGTGCGCCTATGGTGATAGTCAGCATTTCCCTCAACGACGACAACCTCTTCGCTCTCAACAAGATCCAGAAGATTTACGGCCTCTCTGGTAGATCGGAGACGGTCCGCACATCGATAAACGTCGCTCTGGCCGAAATCAGGGAGCTGGAGGCAATGGAGGGCGCTGTGGGGGAGTGCTCATCATAGTGCGCAGGAACCACGTCGATCCCTGGATGAGCATCATCCAGGCCCGATACGAGCAGCACATCAAGACGCAGATGCACTCCCACCTGAAGAACCACAAGTGCCTGGAGGTGATGGTGGTCTATTGCGAGGCTGATGTGCTCTCCGGCATGATAAAGGAGATACAGGTTGGGGGGAAGGCGGACTATATGAAGTTCGTCAGAGGATGACCCTCTGGGAGTCCGCGGCGGTCTTTCGCGAAGATATTCCGTTGCGTCCGACTCCCGTCCAGGCTCTATATGATTTAAGGTTGAAAAAGCGAGTGTAGGAACTTAAGAGATGATAAAAAATAATATGTGAAATAATGTATACATACTCTCCATGATACTAACTCACAGAGAAGTGGTGTTGGACGAGTCCAACAAGACGATGATTGTCAAGACGATGCCGTTGCTGAACGAGTGTCAGCGTAAAGCGTTCCTTGGCCTGTACTACGAG
>CAZXOR010000054.1:0-6320 GCA_964642395.1 uncultured Methanomassiliicoccales archaeon
TCTACGCCGACAACAAGGCCAAGCTTAGGCGCGCCAAGGAGACGGCCATGAAGTATCCTCCGATGGATATCGAGGGAATGCTCCTGAAGAGGGTCTCCTCCATACCTGTAAGGAGATGAGCCGCAGTCTGTATTTCACGGTGGACGCCGACCGTGATGTGAACATCCCGATCCGGGGGAGTACGGCGGCTGGGTCCATCGACCGGGGAGAGGGGCCATCCCCACGTTTCTCGTCCTCCGAGAGGGGGATGTCCATATTGGCAGAGCTCCTGGACGACCTTGGCATCAGAGGCACGTTCTTTATGGAAGGCCGCACGGCGGAGGTCACGGAGTGCTCGGTCCTGGCCGGACACTGCATAGGCCTCCACGGTTACGACCACGAAGACTTCACGGGGTTCAAGACCGGGGTCGTCCCGGACGTGGAGGAGGTTCTGCGCAGGGGATATGACGCGGTCTCCGACCGTCTGTTGAGGCCCACATGCTTTAGGGCGCCGTATATGGCAGCCGATGAGAGCGTCCTGGATGTCGTGGGCTCGTTGGGAATCGCCGCCGACTCTTCGTTCTACATCGAAGTCGGAGGCCCTATGGCCCAGTACACGCATTTCGGTATGACTGAGTACCCCGTCCAGAAGACGAGAGACTCCCGCGGAAAGGTGATAGCAGCATACTTGTGGCCGATGCATGAGGGGAAGCGTCCCCCCGAAGATTACATTGCCATGGCGGAGGAGATGGAATACCTGGTGCTCGCCGACCACACCTGGCACATGGTCGAGACTAGGGATGGGGGAGTCATGAGCGACGACTAGGTCCGTGAGAATGCAGATCGCGTCAAGAAGGTTCTGGAGGGGATCATGGACCTAGGGTTTTCCCCCTCGGTGATCTCCTGAGCGCGGCGTTGTCAAAGGTATTCGTTTCCGCGTCAGAAGTATCTGCGGATCTCATCCATCCTGGACCTGGTTCACGTGGAACGGGCACGTCTCGTTGCAGTGCCTGCATTCTGTGCAAGCTGAGGCCTTCACGGCCAGGTTAACGTAATGGTCCATGACGAGCCAGTTGCCGGTTCTGGCAAGGTCTTAGTACTGTTGATCAAATAGATGTTTAGGCCATCCAAGCACGGTTGGCAGTGGTTGCAGTAAACGCACTTCCCCTCGGTGTCAGAAGGGGCGAAGGAGTCGATGACCAAGTAATCCCTCTCCCGGGGGTGGAATCTAGATAGAATAAAGTGCTTCTGAGGTCATCCATGTTCCTTACACCGGGCAGCACGGTCACTACTCTGGGTCTGTCTAAGGCGTACTGGATGCACTAGGCCGCCGTTAGGGCCCTCCCGAATGAGGAAATTGTGACATTTGTCAGCTGCCCTTCGCCGAAGGCCTTCATGATGGAGATTCCTATGCCTTCGGCCTGGCACCTCCTGTAGAAAACTATCCTCTCGTCTACGTCGCCGAAGGCGAACTCGTCTCTTCTGTAGTCGTAGGCGAGATTGATACTGAACATCACCATGTCCATGATTTAGAATTAAAGACCCTCATCGTCATCTCGGAAGTGTGGGCATATAGGCCAACGTGGCGCAGGGGGCCATCATCCCTTAGCTTTAGGATGTGGTTCACCACGCCGCTTCACTCGTCTGACAGGGTGTCGAGGTCGTCGATGCAGTGGATGAAGCCGTAGTCAATGTAATAGATTTCGACCTTCTCTATTTGCTATCTAATCGAGGCCTTCACTTCGTCCAGGCCGCAGACCTTTCCGTACGCGCCGGACGCATAGTCGGTTCCTAAGTACATCTGAAACATGGTCTGCCTACGCCTACCTTTGAGCGCCTCGCCGACGGTTTCGAACGAGAACGTGTCCGTTATGTTGATGTAATTAACTATTGCATCCAGGGCTGCAGACACCATGCGGACGGTTTCCCTGGGGCCGGAGGTCCCGTTGGAGTTCAGCCCAGGCCGATGACTCCGACCTCGTCGTCGGTCCTCCCGACCCTCCTGTACAGCATATCAGTCAACTTGTGGCCCCCAGTTTGGTTGCGAAGTCTTTCATGATCCCGGGAATGTCGATCTGCTGGAGGCACATCTCGGTGCAGCTCCCGCATCCGACGCAGGACTAAGGCCACTTATCGGGGATGGTCATCGGGGCAATAACCCCCCCCCCCTGTCGCCTGTAAACACGTGCTCGTTGTAGAACTCGATTATGCACGGGATGTCGATTCCCTGCGGGGAGTGGTCCGTGCAGTAGCGGCAGGACGTGCATGGCACCAAGCCGTAGACCATGCTAGCGGCGATGGACAACAACCCCTCCATCTCCTTTCTAGTCAGCGGCCTCTCCTCCTTGTATGTGGCAATGTTCGCCTTGAGCTGGTCCTGTTGAACATCCTGGATAAGGTAACGGTGATTCCGGGGAGAGACTGGAGGAACCTGAACAACCATGCCACCAGTTCCTCGTCAGGCTTCATCTCCTTGAGTCTCCGTGTCTCGGTTTCGAAGAGGTTGGCAAGCTTCCCTCCGCAGACGAGCTCCATGATCCAGCAGGGATTCCATGATGCTTCAACAGCTCCAGTGCCTTTGGCGTCCTGGAATGTCCAGTCCACGTAGTTGAGCCGGATCTGGCAGAACTCTATATGCTCGCCGTAGGCCTCGATGAACCTCCATGACGTCGATGCTGCCGTGGGTGGAGAACTAGGTGAGATCTTGCCTAAGCGTTTCTGCTTCTGCAGATAGTCCATGATCCCATACTGCGGGTTTAGGTACTGGTCGATGTTCATTTTGTAGACGTTGTGGAACAGGTAGAAGTTGAAGTGGTTGGTGTCTCATTTTCAGAGCTGCTCCCAAAGATCTCTTTGACTTTCGGCATGTTGGACAGGTTGTACCCGGGGAACTTGTCAGCCAGGTAGTAGGAGTCACGGAAGTGACGGCCCAGCGTATTCCCAGTGGAGACTTCGGACATCTCGCCGTGGTAACCGTAGACAATATCGAAGTAGTTCACTCCATGCTCCTTGGTGTAGTTGACCATCGTGTCGACAACCGCCTGGTCGACCTTGGAATCGTTCTCATCGATCACTGGTAGACGCATGGCGCCGAATCCTAGTACGGACAGCCTCAGTCTGAAGTCGTTGTATACATAGCAATCATAGCCTCGTCCGGCCTATTGACGGTAACGTAGACAAAACATCTGGACTTTGCTAAAAGAACAGGTATAATGTGTCAGACGTGAAATATCCATATCCAGGCACTTGCAGTTGGTGAGTATTCGTTCCTTCTGCCCGCAGCCTGCGTCCGCACGATATTATATTAAACAAATCGGCCATTGAGCGGTCGGTGCTACCAAATGACGGCTAAGCTCATCCTAGGCAAGGAGGTTTCCGGGGAGATATACAAGGAGCTCAGGAAAAGGATTTAGGCCCTAAAGTCCAAGGGCGTCACGCCTGGCCTGGCAGTGGTCCTTGTGGGCGACGACCCAGCGTCGCAGGTCTATGTCCGCAAGAAGGGCGAGATGTGCGAGGAGCTAGGTATGAGGTCCCTGACGATCAGGATGCCCGCAGAAACCACGCAGGAGGAGCTCATGGCCAAGGTGGAGGAGCTGAATACGGACCAGGAGACACATGGGTTCCTGGTGCAGCTGCCCTTGCCGCCCCACCTCGATGAGGAAGCCGTCATTAACGCGATCTCTCCATCCAAGGACGTGGACTGCTTCCACCCGTCTAACGTGGGCAGGATGCTCATCGGTAACCCTGACTTCCTCCCCGCCACCCCCGCCGGGGTCCAGCAGATGCTTGTCAGGTCTGGCGTGGAAACCACAGGGAAGCACGTGGTCGTCGTGGGTAGGAGCAACATCGTCGGGAAGCCGATGGCCGTGATGATGCTGTAGAAGGGCGCGGGTGCGGACTCTACTGTCACCGTAGTCCACTCGAGGACCCGGAATCTGGCCGAAATCACGTCTCAGGCAGATATACTGGTCGTCGCCATCGGGAAGCCCTGCTTCGTGACTGCCGACATGGTCAAAGAAGGGGCCGTCGTCATAGATGTGGGCACCAACAGGATCGAGAACTCCACGTATTCCAAGGGGAGCAGGCTGGTGGGGGACGTAGATTTCGATAGTGTCAAGGAGAAAGCTTCTTACATCACACCAGTGCCCGGCGGCGTCGGGCCCATGACCATCTGCATGCTCATGGCGAACACCGTCAAAGCCGCAGAGAGGGTGGTCGGATGATCAAGGAGTGTGAGGAACACGGCTATTTCAGGAACCATAGGTGCCCGTATTGCAAGGAGGAGGGCAAGTTCATCATGTCCGACTACGAGGTCGAGAAGATCGGTAGGATTCTGGCTACAATTCTCAGGCACGGCAAGTTCGGACTGGAGATGGACGACCAGGGCAACGTCTTCCTCAAGGAGGTTATAGCGAAGATTCGTGAGCGCACCCCCCGCATGAACTGGCTCAAGGCCAGGCACATCGAGGCACTGGTGGACACCGACCCTAAGGGCAGGTACGCCATATCCGGCGGAAAGATCCGCGCCACCTACGGCCACACCATTCCGCTGGACATCACTCTGGACTGCGAGAACATCCCAGACGAGCTCTTCTACCCCGCCACCCACGAGGAGGTCGAGATCCTCCTTGAGACAGGCATATTCCCTGTGGACCGCACCATGGTCCACTTGTCCCTCACGTACAGGGATGCATACAGGGCCGGGTCCGTTCGCACCGACGATCCGGTGATCCTGATGATCGACACCGGCGTCTGCATGGAGTTGGGCTCCGACATTGGCAGGGTGGCAAGGACCATCTACCTCTGCAGGAGCGTGCCCGCCGATGCCATTGACATAGCTGACCCCGAGGATTGGGACACTGGGGAGGAAGAATGACATGGTCCAGGTGCTCAGGCCGGATGAGGTCCGGGAGAAGTACGGGAGCATGTTCTGCCGTGGCTTCTACACTCTGGTTGACGAGAACATGGGTAGGGCCCAGATCATCGAGAAGTGTGAGGCGAAGGGTCCTGGCGAATGGGACATCGTCAACAGGCGCCGTACCAAGGGGGTCATCGAGGACATCTACATGGAGTCCAACATGCTCATAATGGACACGATCATTGGCAAGAGGGAGCTTTACTTCGGTCCCGTAACGTCCGACGTTGGGGGGCAGGGCCTGATGGCCCTTAGGGTCGAGGGCGACGAGGTCCGCACTACCTGGTACGGCATCGCCGGCGCGTCCGTCGGCATAGGCGCGTGTATCCCCCAGTGCCCGGACGTCATCCGTACTGAGTACCCCGACGACTTTAGGATGGGGGGCGCCTACAGGGCCCATGTGGACATCATCACTCCGAAGCTGGTCCGCGTGATCATAGGCATTGACGACACCGACACGAAGGAGCAAGGCGCCTCTTGGGTAGCGTCGCTGAAACTGGGGACCCAGTGCCCCATTGGGCACTTCATCGAACACAAAATCATCCAACTCAACCCGAAGGTCCCCAACAAGACCACAAACTGCTGTTCCACCGCTGTGTCCTTCGCGGTCAGGGAAGATGATATTCCGGCACTCATCGAGTTCGCCGTGGACTTCATCAGGAAAGAGTCCTACTCCGAGGACGCGGTCATCGCCGTTTTCAATGGGCTGACCGTGCCTGAGGGGTTGCGCGAGTTTGGCTGGAACTGCAAATCCGTCATATACACCCCGGATGATGCCGTCCGCGTCGCCGGGAAGAACGGGGTCTAGATCATCAGCGTCACCGGGATGAAGGGCGTCATTGGCGCCGTCGCCGCCATAGGGTGCTTTGACTTGGGCGAGAAGGCCGCGGGGGTGCCCGAAGACTTCGAGTGATCCCCATGGACGTGTCTCATCTGATAACCGACAGGGCGTACTCCACGTACGAGTCACACATCGAGAAGGAGGTGACTGCGGGCGTGATGCCCAGGCACATTGCCATCATAATGGACGGCAACCGCAGATACGCGGAGGAGATCCTGGGGGCGGAGCCCAAGGAGGGCCACAAGCTTGGCCGTCAGAAGTTGGACGAAGTTCTGCATTGGTGCCTGGACCTAGACATCCACATCCTGACTGTCTACGTATTTTCCATCGAGAACTTTAACCGCGCGGAGGACGAGGTCAACTACATGATGGAGTTGCTTGAGGAAGCCTTATACAACTTCGCTGATAACGAGGAGGTGCACCGCAACAGGGTCGCAATCAACGTGATCGGTGACGCAAATATGCTTCCCGAGGGGGTCGTGAGGGCCATCAAGTATGCCCGCATGAAGACGAAGGGATACAGCGACAATCGCCTCAACCTGGCGATAGCCTATAGCGGCAGGCAGGACATCACGGAGGCGGTCA